>NZ_JBVAYZ010000008.1:0-208204 GCF_055412865.1 Pseudarthrobacter ribosi
GCCCGCAGCGGCCCCGCCGGTGTCCCCACCCGCCGGGCGCCGGGCTGCTGCCGCGCCTGCCCCGGCGCCCGCCGCCGCCGGCAGCTTGGACGCCCTCAGCCTGGCGACGAGGATGGCGGCAGAGCAGCTGTCCAGCCCGGGGAAGGTCCTGGCACTCGTCGCGGTGGTGGCGTGTGTTTCCTACTGGGCGGGCCGGTGCTCCGCCTTCCGGCTGGTCCGGGCGATCGGAAGACTGAAGACCGACCGTGCGTGATGTCCTGGCAGCCATGATGCCGGGCTGGCAGAAGGGTGACACCGCCGGCCTGGCCACCGTGGTGAGCACTTTCAAGTCAGCGCCGCGGCTTCCCGGCGCGTCGATGCTCGTGACCGCGGGCGGGGAAGCGGTCGGCTCGGTCTCCGGCGGCTGCGTCGAAGGTGCCGTGTACGAGCTGGCCACCCAGGTCAAAGGGGACGGCGTTCCCGTCCTGGTGCGCTATGGGATCAGCGACGACGAAGCGTTCGCCGTCGGCCTGACCTGCGGCGGAATCATCGACATCTTCGTCGAGCCGGTGTCCCGGCGCAGCTTCCCGGAACTTGACGCAGTCCGGCAGGACATCGCCGGGGAACGGCGCGTCGGGGTGGCCACGGTGATCGAACACCCGGACAGCAGCTGGCTGGGACGGCACCTGGTCGTGCGGCCGGACGGCTTCGAAGGTGACCTCGGTTCCGAGCGGGCCAACCACGCCGTGGGTGACGACACCCAGGGCCTGCTCGCCGCCGGCCGGTCCGGCGTCCTGAGCTATGGCCCCGACGGTGAGCGGCTGGACACCGGCATGCGGGTCTTCTTCGCGAGCTACGCCCCGCCACCGCGGATGCTGGTCTTCGGCGCGATCGACTTCGCCTCGGCGCTGGCGCGGCTGGGCACCTTCCTGGGCTACCGCGTCACGGTGTGCGATGCCCGGTCCGTTTTCGCAACGCCCGCACGCTTTCCCGATGCGGCGGAGGTAGTCAATGCCTGGCCGCACCGCTATTTCGCCGAGCAGCTGGAGATGGGACTCGTGGATGAACGCACCGTGATCTGCGTCCTCACGCACGATCCGAAGTTCGATATCCCGCTCCTGGACGTTGCCCTGCGCGGCCCGCCGCTCGCCTTCATCGGCGCCATGGGATCGCGCCGGACCCACGCGGACCGGATCGCCAGGCTGCGCGACGCCGGCCTGGGCGAGGAGGCGCTGGCGCGGCTGCACAGTCCGGTGGGCCTTGACCTCGGCGCCCGGACTCCGGAGGAGACGGCAGTGTCGATCGCCGCGGAGTTCATCGCCAAGCAGTGGAGCGGCAGCGGGGAGCCACTCCGGCACCTCGACGAGCGGATCCACCACGACGAGCAGCACTGACCGGGCCTCGTGGTCGGAAATGAGGTCCTGCGCTGGGCGCTGACGGCACTGCTGCTGGCGACTCCATGCCGCGATGATGGCCGCGATGGTGCCCATGCTCGTCCCCGGACTGCCGTGGCCCGCACTCCCCCAGATCCTGTTCTTCGGCCTGGCCGCATGGTGGTTCGCCCTGCGTGCCGTCTCCCGTCGCACTGTGCCCGCCGGGGTGTGTGCGCCCGCCGCCGGGCCGGGGCACGGCCACACGGGACGGGCCGGCCGCGGCACGCTGCTCTACAACGCGCTGGCCATGGCCGCCATGGCCTACATGCTGGGCGCCATGGACGCGCACGCCGCCGGCGCCCCGCTGGCGGATCCTGAAGCCGCGGGACTTCCGGGGCGGGCGCCGCACCACGCCGGCCCCGCCGTCGGTCTGCCGCTGCCGGGTTCCCTGGCTGGGTCGGAGCAAGGCTGGGAAAGCCGGCCCGCCGTCGTCCTGGCGCTTGCCTTCGGGGTGGCGGCAGCCGTCTGGGGCCTGCTCCTGCTCCGGCGGCTCCGCACGCCCGGCCGTCCGCGCAGCGGCGACGCGTTCCTGGAGCGCGCGGGAGCGGCGTCGATGGCCGTCATGTTCGCGGCGCTGGCGATCTGACGAAATCTTCCGCAGCTAGGGCGCCCCGGTCAGAAACCCCTGCTCCTTCATCCAATCGAAGGCGACATCCGCAGGCTCCTGGCCGTCGACGTCGACCTTCAAGTTCAGGCCACGCATCGTCGTGTCCGTCAGCAGGGGGGACATCTGCGCAAATATCCCTTCAAGTTCCGGGTGCGCAGCCAGGGTCTTGGAATAGAACACCGGCGCTACGTTGTAGGCGGGGAAGAACTTCTTGTCATCGGTGAGCACTGTCAGGCCCAGCGCGTCGATCCGGCCGTCGGTGGCGAACACCTCGCCGAGGGTACACACACCGTTGTCCGTGGCACTGTAGACGGCCCCGACGTCGTACAGGCCGATGTTACGCTCCGGCACCCCGGAATCGGAGCCCCGGTCCAAGCCGTAATGCTTGAGCATCGGTCCGAAGCCGTCGGGCCGGGAGTTGAACTCCGGCTCGACGCAGAACGTCCGCTGGCCGACCGGCAGCTTGGCGATGTCCGACAATGTGCTCAGGCCGTACTGCGCCGCGGTTTCATTCGTCACGGCGAGCGCATAGGTGTTGTTCAACGGAGCCTTGGCGCCCCAGCTCAGGCCGTTGTCCACGTCCTCGTCATGCACCGCCTGCCACTGGGCGTCCTGCTCCGGGATGCCTGACGGGTGCCCCATGAACGACAGCCAGGCAGTGCCCGTGTACTCCCAGATGATGTCTGCTTTCCCGGCAAGCATGAGGGAGCGCGTGGGCTGGCTGCCCGGAACGTTCGTCAGGTCCGAGACGGTAAACCCGGCGGCCTTGGCGGCGAGCACGGCCATCTTGCCCAGGATCAGGCCCTCGGTGTTGTTCCGTCCGGTAACCGTCAGCTCCGCCCCGGCCGCACCGGCGACGGGCTTGATGGTGCCCGGGCCCGCCTCGGGAACGTAGGATGCGGCCGGTGCCAGCCCGCAGCCGGTCAGGAGCGACAGCGCCGCCACGGCCATGGCCAGTGCACCTGACCGGCGCAGCCGGGCGGTGCCCCGCTTCTTCGTCCGCCGGGCTTCAGTCGGATTCTTCGCTTCAAAAGTCTGCATCTACAGTCCCCTCGGACGGGCTACGTGTTCGAAGACCCGTCCAATCCAGTCAATAAACAGCGCCAACAGGGCAACCAACAAGGATCCGACCACCAGGACCGCAGGCAGATTGAGCTGGACGCCCGTGGTGATCAGAATCCCGAGCCCTCCCCCGTTGATGAAGGTTGCCAGGGCCGCGGTCCCCACGAGCAGCACCAACGCCGTGCGGATCCCGGCGAGCATAATCGGGACCGCCATCGGCAGTTCCACTTTGAACAGGACGGCGGCAGCCGTCATGCCCATTCCGCGGCCTGCCTCCACGAGCCGCGGGTCCACGTGCTGGATGCCCACCATGGTGTTCCGCAGGACCGGCAGGACCCCGTACAGGACGAGTGCAATGACGGCGGCCCAGAACCCGAATCCCAACCAGAACGCTAGGAGCACAACGAGCCCGATGGAGGGAGCAGCCTGGCCGATGTTCGCCAGGACCAGCACCGGCCCGCTCAGGAAGCGCAGGCTCTTGCGGGTCAGCGCAATGCCGAGCGGAACTGCCACGACCAGCACGATCGCGGCCGCCAAGAGCGTCAGCTGGAGATGTTCCAGGGTGTGCGCCCACAGGGCGCCGGGAGACAGGGTCGTCAGTTCCGCAGGCGACAGGTCCGCGAGGAGCAACCATCCAATCAGGCCAAGGAGGACGGCGATGATGCCCAGCAGCTGGTAGCCCAGGGCGTGCCAGGACCGCTGGCCGGTGCCGGCGTCGATGACGGCGTCAGTCCCGACGGCGGAGTCGCCGTCGAGCGCCTCCGTATCCAGCGGTTCGCCTTCCGGCATGGCGGCGTGCTCGCCCGCGCTCGGGGGGCGTTGCCCGGCAGGCCTCATTGTCCGGTCCGTCCGTGGCCGGCGGCCAACGGCTCGGCAGGTTCCGCTGCGGGGATGGTGCCGGTGTTGGTTCCCACCGGTGCATCCAGCGATTCCAGCGCGGCCGACTCGTGGGCTTGGGTGATGGCCGCCATGACGGTCTGGACGTCGATGACGCCCTCGAAGACGTCTCGTCGGCCTGTCACGAGGGCCGCACCGGCGCTGGAAACCAGCATGGTGTCCAGCGCATCGTTGAGCGTCGCCCGGCTGCCCACGACGGGCAGCTTCGGATCGGGGACCGGGCTAATCGTCTGCAAGCGGCTGAGCTGGCGGCGTGACAGCCACTGCAGGGGCCGCTGGCGGGCATCCACGATAACGGCGTGTCCGTGGCCTGCGGTCCTGATGCGTTCCAGCACGTCGGCTGCGGCTTCACCGGGCCGGCCGGTGACAGCTTCGGCGAGCGGCGCGTCGCTGACCCGGGTCAGCGTCAACTGCTTGAGCCCCGCGCCCGAGCCGATGAAGTTCTCGACAAATTCGTTGGCCGGGTCCCCGAGGATCCGTTCAGGGGTGTCGTACTGGACCAGCCGGGCGCCCTCGTCAAAGATTGCGATCCAGTCACCGAGTTTCACTGCCTCGTCGAAGTCATGCGTCACGCAGACGATTGTTTTTTGCAGGTCGGCCTGGATCTGCAGCAATTCGTCCTGCAGCCGCTGCCGGGTGATTGGGTCCACCGCGCCGAACGGTTCGTCCATCAGGAGCACGGGCGGGTCGGCGGCGAGCGCGCGGGCCACGCCGACGCGTTGCTGCTGACCGCCGGACAGCTCTTTGGGGAAGCGGTTCCGGTAGACACCCGGGTCCAGCGACACAAGCTCCAGAAGCTCGTCGACGCGGGCGGCGATGCGTTCCTTGTCCCAGCCCAGCATCTTCGGCACGATGGCGATGTTGGCCGCCACGGTCATATGGGGGAACAGGCCGCCGGCCTGGATGACATAGCCTATTTTGCGCCGGAGCTGGTCACCGTCCTTTTTCGTGACGTCCTCTCCGTTGAGAACGATCCGACCGTCGGTGGGCTCGATGAGCCGGTTGATCATTTTCAGGGTGGTGGTTTTCCCGCAGCCGGACGGGCCCACGAACATGACCATTTTCCCCGCCGGGATCTCCAGGGTCAGGCCGTCCACAGCGGGCTTGGCCTGACCGGGGTAGCGTTTGGTGACCTTGTCCAGCAGGATGCGGGCCCCGGTGATTCCTGCGGCGTGCAGCGGCTGTGCTGGAGTGGATGTTGGGGCAGTTTCAGACACGGATACCTCGCGGAGTTGTCAGCCGGCCGAGGCCGACGAGAAGGAGATCAAGGATGACGGCAAGAATGACGACGCCGACGACGCCGGTCGCAACCGACTCGAACGAATTGGCGCCACCCAGCCGGGAAAGTCCCGAGAAGATGAAGCCGCCCAGGCCGGGACCGAGGGCATACGCGGTGATCGCAGCCACACCCATCACCATCTGGGCGGACACCCGCACGCCGGCGAGGATGACCGGCCACGCCATGGGCAGTTCCACCTGCAGTAGCGTGTGGAAGCGGCTCATGCCTATCCCCCGGGCGGCCTCGACGACGGTCGGGCTGATACCGGACAGACCGACGACGGCGTTGCGGAGGATGGGAAGGGCCGCATAGAACGCCACGACGATCACGGCGGGAACCACACCGAATCCGAAGGGCGCAACGAGCAGCCCGATGAGGGCGAAGGAAGGGATGGTCAATCCGATCGCGGAGACGGAGTTCGCGGCTGAGACCAACTTCTTGTTCCGGTAGACCAGAACGGCCATGCCCACGGCAAGGACCGTAGCCAGGATCAGGCACTGGGCCACGAGACTGAAATGCTGCCAGCCGGCGAACAGGATCTGGTTCAACCGGTCGGAGATGAATTCCACCACAAATAGGCTCTCTTTCATTGGTCGCATATCAATTCCGGGTGGATGGCAAGAGACATACGTTGCGAGGCGGTAGTTTGTGGGCGGAATTCCTCTCGGTCCGCCCTTCGCGGCGCGCAGGCGAATTCGCCATTACCGGGCCGCCATGGTGCCGGCGTTCGGCACGGTTACCATTTCGATTATTGTGAAGACGGTGCACCCGAGGGACGCCTCGGAGTGAAAGCACTTGGGCCCTTTGCGAGGTTGCCGCGGACGAGGGCCATAGCCAACTTTACTTCCTCAAGCCCTCGGCCATCACGGATCAGGCCGAAATGGCAGCATTCGGGCCGTTTCCGTTCGCACAAAAAAGTGTGAGATATGTCCCGTTACGTGCCGGCGGAGAACGAGAAGTTCAGCCCGGGCGCGTGGGAATGGAGGCTGCCGGACGTGCCGGGCGCTAGCCGCCCGGGCCGCCGTCGGGCGTAAGCTCATCCCATGGCGAGATACTTCGATGTTCACCCCGAAAACCCCCAGGCGCGCTCCATCAGCCAGGCCGTGGAAATCGTCCGTTCCGGCGGACTGATCGCCTACCCCACCGACTCCTGCTACGCGCTCGGCGCGCAGCTGGGCAACAAGGAGGCGCTGGACCGGATCAGGACCATCCGCCACCTCGATGCCAAGCACCACTTCACCCTGGTCTGCAAGGACTTCGCCCAGCTGGGCCAGTTCGTGCAGATCGACAACGACGTGTTCCGCAGCATCAAGGCCGTCACTCCCGGGAGCTACACCTTTATCCTGCCTGCCACCAAGGAGGTTCCCAAGCGGCTGCTGCACCCCAAGAAGAAGACGGTCGGTGTGCGCATCCCGGACAACCCGGTGGTCCAGGCGTTGCTGGCCGAACTTGGTGAGCCGCTGCTTTCCAGCACACTGTTGCTGCCGGATGAGGAAGAGCCGCTGACGCAGGGCTGGGAAATCAAGGAACGGCTGGAGCACGTGGTGGACGCCGTGATTGACTCCGGCGACTGCGGCGCGGAGCCGACCACCGTCATCGACTACTCCAGCGGCGTGGCCGAAGTAGTCCGCCGCGGCATGGGCGACCCGTCCCGGTTCGAATAGGCGCTCTGGGCCTACGCGGTCTCCGCCGAGGTGGCGGCGTCTGACGCCCGGTGTCGCAACCAGCGGCGCGACAGGTCCACCGCCGCCACCAGACCCGCGAGGGGCGTGAGCACGGCCGCGGCGTAGACGAATAGCAACCAGCTCAGAGTGGTCAGGAGCGTCTGGTGGTTGCTCAGCAGGGACAGCCCGCCGAAGAGTCCGATGCCCCAGAACAGGCCCACTCCGGTCAGCACAGCCGCCGAGGGAAAGTACTCGTTCGTGACGGTGCTTTTCACGGTGCTCTGCAACAGTCTCAAGGTTTTCATGGACCCTCCTCATACCTGGCGGTGGGCAAGAGTCCGCCGGGGTCATTCCAAGTATGGGGCCGGCCGCGCCCGGATTTTTGACGAATGACCGCCACGTGACGAAGCTAACTCGGCGGCGGGATATGAGGCCCGGGGCCGCGCCGCCGAATCGTCCTAACTCGTCTGACCGGGCGACAGCGGACCAGGGCTCTCTGGCTATGAGGGCTTGGGCCGCGCGCGAACGTGCATCCGCTCGCCCTGCTGTCCAAACAGGCTGATAAATTCGACGGGTCTTCCGTCAGCGCTGGCGAACCAGTGCGGCGTGTGCGTGTCGAATTCCGCGGCTTCGCCGGGGCGAAGTTCAAAGTCCTTGTCGCCCAGCACCAGACGCAGTCGTCCGTTGAGGATGTAAAGCCATTCGTAGCCTTCGTGAACGCGCGGGTCGGGGTCTGCCCCGCGGGCATCCCCGTCGAGCACCATCTTGAAGGCCTGTAAGCCGCCTGGGCGGCGTGTGAGAGGAACGGCCGTCATGCCGCTATGGGTGATGGGCCGGAGGTGAATTCGCGGATCCCCGCTGGCCGGGGCGCCGACCAGATCATCGAGCGGAACACCGTACAACGTCGCGAGGGGCAGCAGAATCTCGAGGTTGGGCCGCCGCTGGCCGGATTCCAGGCGGGACAGGGTGCTAACCGATACCCCGGACGCGGCGGACACATCTCCAAGGGTGAGGTTCCGTTCCGTACGGAGGGCCCGAAGCCGGGGGCCGACCGCCCCGAGAACATCGTCAAGCTCATTTGCCATACGCCCACTTTGCCATAACGGCAATCATGTTTGTCAAACCGCGTTCATGCGATGGAAGCTGGTTTAACCGCCCAAGGACGCTGGCGGCGAACATTCAGGACGCGACGAAGGACAAACTCTGCATGGACACCACACGGTATGACGTTGTAATTGTTGGCGGTGGCGCGGCGGGACTCAGCGCCGCCACGACGCTGGCCCGGGCGCTGCGCTCGGTGCTGGTCATCGACTCCGGGACTCCACGGAACGCACCCGCGGCGGGTGTACACGGTTACCTTTCCAGGGACGGTATGAAGCCCGGGGAACTCCTGTCCATCGGACGCAGCGAAGTGCTCTCCTACGGAGGCACTGTCGTTGACGGCGAAGCCGTTTCGGCCCGGCGAACGCCCGATGGCTTCGAGGTGATCCTCGGAGATGCCCGTCGGTTCAACGGCAGACGCCTCCTCGCCGCCACCGGCCTGACGGACGAGTTGCCTCCCATCGTCGGGCTGCGGGAGCAATGGGGAAAGGGCGTTGTGCACTGCCCCTACTGCCATGGCTGGGAAATCCGCGGGCAACGGATTGGAGTGCTGGGCACAGGCCCGCTGTCCGTCCATCAGGCGCTGTTGTTCAGGCAGTGGTCCCGTAATGTCACCCTTTTCCTCAACGACACCGTGGAACCCACCGACGAGGAATGGGACAAGCTCGCCGCCCGGTCCGTAACGGTCGTCGACGGCGAAGTGGCTTCTGTTGACGCTGTCGGTGGTGTCCTCACGGGGCTCACGCTCCGCCAGGGCTCCTCATTCGATGTGCAGGCCCTGGCCGTTGGAACACGGATGGAGGCCAGATCCGCGCTTCTGGAATCACTCGGGCGAAGTTCTCAGGTGCACCCGTCGGCGGCCGGACGGTTTATCGAGACCGACGCAATGGGTGGTGCGACGGCGTCCCACGGCGTGTATGCGGCGGGCAATGTCTCCAACCTGATGGCTCAAGTGATCACCGCGGCGGCCGAGGGTGTCATGACCGGAGCACGGATCAACGCCGACCTCATCGAAGAGGAAACCCGGTGGGCCGTTGAGGGGCGCTTCGGCCCCTTCTCGGCCGCCTCGGAAGCAGCCGTCTCTAAGATCGTGCTGGGTCACCGACGCCACGGCCTTGATGATGGGCCGAAAGCCGCCGACATAAGCCCTGCGGCCCCAATAGATAGTTGATCATCATGGATCACCAGACCCGCCGGACACGGCACAACGACCACCAGCCCCGCCAGCACTCTGGCAGTCCTGACCAGCACCGCGCCCTCGACCTCGATGCCGAGGTGTTCGGCGACCACCTCGCTGCCGTCCTGGACCTGACCGGGGTGTCTGCCGCCCGCAGCGTCGTTGACCTGGGCGCCGGAACCGGCGCAGGTAGCCGGCTGCTGCGCGAGCGGTACCCCGACGCCGTGGTGACGTGCGTCGACAACGACCCGCAGATGCTCGAGTTGCTTCGCGAGCAAGGCTTCGCCGTGGTCGAGGCCGACCTGGACGACGGCTTCCCCGTGCTCGCCGGCTCCTTGATCCCGGCGGATGTAGTGGCCGAGGCTCCGGTTGACCTGGTGTGGGCATCGTCCTCGCTACACCACGTCGCCCAACCCGCCCGGCTCCTGTCCGGGGTCCGCCGGGCACTGGCGCCAGGTGGGGTCCTGGCCGTCGTCGAGCTCGCCGCTCTGCCCGGCTTTCTCAGTCATCCGCGCGGAGCGCTGTTGGAGCAGCGCTGCCACGCCGCTGCGGCGGACGAAGGTTGGAACCACCACCCGGACTGGACGACGGTCATCGAGGACGCCGGGTTCCGCGTCACCAAGTCCGAGGTGGCGGCCATCGCATCCGTGACCCCGGCTGCGCGGGAGTACGCCCAGCAGTGGTTCGCGCGCTTCTCGCACCTGGCGGCCCTGACCGCGGACGACCGCGACGCCGTGAAGGACCTGTTGGAGCGGTTCTCCGACGCCGACGTTGAGCTGGAACCCCGCGCCACCCGAACCGTCTGGGTGGCCACCCCAGCCCTCTGATCGAGGGCCCACCACGGCCAATTCAGCCTGACCCTAACTGCCGAGTGGTGGCATGATGGGCGCATGAGCCAAGTCACGTGTGATCTGACCATCTCTCTCGACGGATTCGCCGCCGGTCCGAACCAGAGCCTCGCGGAACCCCTGGGCGAGGGCGGAGAGCTCCTGCACAGGTGGCAGTTCGAAGAACCCGAGTCCAATGGAGCCGAGCGCGAAGGCATCCTCGCGGCCGGCGCCTTCATCATGGGACGGAACATGTTCGCAGGTCCCGGGACGTGGGATGAGAAGTGGCGGGGATGGTGGGGTGAGGAGCCGCCCTATCACGCACCCGTGTTCGTTCTCACCCATCAGCAACGCGAGCCTCTGGAGATGCAGGGCGGCACCACGTTCCACTTCGTCACCGAGGGAATCGAATCTGCGCTGGCCCAGGCGCGGACGGCCGCTGGGAGCAAGGACGTGGCCATTGCCGGAGGAGCGCAGACCGTCCGCCAGTACCTTTCGGCGGGGCTCATCGACGAGCTGAGGCTCCACATCGCGCCCATCGTCCTGGGAGCGGGCGAGCGGCTGCTGGACGGCGTCGAGAACTTCAAGCTTGAGCCGACGGAAGTGAGCGGTACCCGGCTCGTCACCCACGTGCGGTATCGGGCAAGCCGCTGAAAGGCCTCAGATACCGCAACCTCGAACCACAATCTCACCGGTCTTTGGCCGACGGGCGGTCTGCAGGCTGGGCATGTTTCTGACGGAACGTTTTGCGTGGCAATGGCCTGGCTCCTGCGGTGCAATCCGTGTTCCTGCCCGGTCAACGCTCGGGGGCGGAACGTCTGGGGCCACATCCACGCAGGAACCCCTGCCTTCGCGGCGCACTGCCCGGAAGCTGCGCCGCCGGCCGGTCCAGCAGGAGTACTTCGTCAGCCTGCCCGCTCACTAAAACTCCCATTCCCGCGGGTTGGGACAGTGCTAGTGCGCAAAGAATGCTCAATGTCAGCCCCCGGAGCTACACTGGATGTATCGAACATATATTCGAATAAAGGTGTGTTGTGGGCGTAATCATCGGACCCCGCGTGATAGACGCGGGCACTTCTCTTCTCTCGGTCCTGATCTCGCCGGTGCCTGTCGCCGCTGGCTATCCCTCCCCGGCCCAGGACTACTTCGACGGCCGCATCGACCTCAACGAGCACCTCATCAAGGACATCACCAGCACGTACCTAGTGAGGGTGTCCGGCGACTCCATGGAGGGCGCGGGGATCAGCGACGGCGACGAACTGATTGTCAACCGGGCCCTTGAGCCCCGCGACGGTTGCGTCGTCGTCGCAGTCCTCGACGGCGAACTTACGGTCAAGAGGCTGCGCCTGACAGCTTCGGGCGTGGTGCTGCAGGCGGACAACCCTCGCTATCCGGATATCCGGGTCCGGGGCCTGTCTGATCTGGTCATCTGGGGTGTCGCAACCCGCTGCCTGCATCATGTCTAGCGCTGTCTCCGGCCGGGGCAGCATCGCCCTGGTGGACGTGAACTGCTTCTATGCCAGCGCCGAACGCGCCTTCGACCCGTCCCTGGAGGGCCGTCCGCTCGTGGTGCTGTCCAATAATGACGGCTGCGCGGTCACCCGCTCCGCCGAGGCCAAGGCCCTCGGGATCCCCCTCGGCGAGCCCTGGTTCAAGCTCGCACCCCGGGCCAAGGAATGGGGGCTGGTCGCACTGTCCAGCAACTACGAGCTGTACGGGGACATCAGCGCCCGGGTGATGGAGCTCCTCGGCCGCTACTCGGCCTGGCTGGAGGTCTACAGCATCGACGAGGCATTCCTGGGCGTCAGCGGCACCCCGGAGGAGCTGCACCGGCTGGGCCACACCATGAAGACGGCGGTGCGCCGGAACGTCGGTGTTCCCGTCTCCGTTGGCATCGCCGGCACCAAGACCCTGGCCAAGCTGGCCAACAAGTGGGCCAAACACAACCCGGCGTTCGACGGCGTCTGCCACTGGGAGGCCGTGCCCGCCGCCCAGCAGGAGAAGCTCATGGCCCGCCTGTCCGTGATCGAACTCTGGGGAGTCGCGGGGCGGCTGACCAGACGGCTCAATGCCCTGGGCATCCATTCCGTGCTGGACCTCGCGCGGGCGGACCCGGTAACCGTCCGGGACCGCTTCTCCGTGGTGCTGATGCGGACCGTCCTGGAACTCCAGGGAATTGCCTGCATCCCCCTGGAGGAGGAACGGGTCGGCCGCGACCAGCTGATCTTCAGCCGTTCCTTCGCCGCCCCGATCACCACCGGAGCCGGGCTGCGCCAGGTCCTCGGCGTTTATGCCCAGCAGGCAAGTGCCCGGCTGGCCAGGCACGGACTGCAGGCAAAGGTGCTGACCGCGTTCGCTGCCACGTCCTACTACAGCCAGTACGCCAGCTCTTACCCTTCGGTGTGCGTTCCGTTGGCGATGCCCACGGCTGACCCGGTCCTGCTGGCGAGGGCGGCGTACGCGCTGCTCCCCAGGATCGACGACGGCCGCCGGTACGTCCGCGCGGGGATCATGGTCACCGATCTGCGCCCCACCGGAAACCAGGCACCACTGGCGCTCTTCGAGAACCCGCACGAGGAACGCGGCATCGGCTCCCTGCTGGAGGAGGTCAGCCGAAGGTATGGGCGCGGCTCCATCGGGCTCGGCCACGCCGGAATCCGGGGCGGTCCCGACTGGACCATGAGACGTGACATGCTGTCCCCCCGGTACACGACCCACTGGGCCGAACTCCCGGTCGTCAAAGCCGGATGACTGCCCGGCCTGCCGTCTGCCGCAAGGTACAGGCGGGGGTCAGCCGGTCGTAGCCAGCGCCTGCTGCAGAAAGGAGTCGAGAACCCGGCCGGCGTTCTCCTGCATGCGGCGGGCTTCCTCGGCGGCAAGCTGCGTGCACTTGGGTCCGTGCAGCCGTTCGCCCAGGTAGAGCAGGGCCGCCAGGACCTCCGAGAGCTCGGTGTTTCCTTCCGCGCGCTGCCGCAACAATCTCAAGTGGGCCGCCTGCAGGGCCGGCCCCGGGGCGCAGCCCAGGTCCCGGTCGAACAGTCGGCGGCACCGTTCATAGGCGGAAAGGCCCTCCACCGGCAGTCCCGCCTGCTCGTATCCCGCAACAAGGATTGTCCACGCACGTTCGTTGAGAGGTTCGGACCGGACCGCGGTCTGTGCCAGCGAAACGGCGAGCTCTGGTTTGTCGAGAAATGCCGCGGTCTCTGCCGCGAGAATCAGGGCGTCGACTTTTTCGGCTGCGTGGCGTGTCCGTGCCTCCTCCGCCCAGTCGGCGACGAGTTCAAAGCCCAGCAGCGGCTCTGCGGCCAGCTCCAGGGCCCGCATCGAGAGCACATGCGCCTCAGCCGGCTCCGATTGCCGGGCCGCGCGGACGAGGCCGTGGAACTCCGACAGGTCGAGTTCCACCAGCTGAGGATCGAGGACGTAGCCGCCGTTCGCGGTGCGCAGCGGACCCGATTTGGTGTTGCCCGGCTGGATCGCCCGTCGAATGCCGCTGACGTAGCTCTCCAGGGTGGCGACCGCGCCGTCGCTGGCTTGGGGTCCCCACAGAAGCTCCACGAGGCGCGTCTTGGAAACGGGTGTCCCCAGATTCAGCAAAAGGATCTCCAAAATATGCCGCGGCTTGCAACCTCCCATATCCGCAGCTCTGAGTACTGCGCTACTTCGCCGGACCTCGAATGTTCCGAATAGTCGAACTGAAATTGCCGACGTGGAACCGCCCCCGTTATCCACCATGATCTCCGATTTCCCCAAGCCATCATTTTTTTCGTAGTTCGGAGAGCCAGAAGGAATTAGTAAAACAATGTGCTGAGACTCACTTCCTTCGGCCTTCTAGGAAAACCGTGACACGCAAAATGGGGCGCAACAAGGAATGCAGCTACCCGTTCCTTTACCGCGCGGAAAGTCGGGTACACCCGGCAGACCAGCCAAGTATCCGCTGGAAGTAATGTGAGTACCGGGGCTCTCGGGCAAGTATCTTCACTCACAGCGGTCGCCAACTCGGGTAGGCGGCGTTATTGCTCCCTTGTGAACAATGGTCAGGGCCATTTCTGCGTGCCGCAGGTGGTGGCATGGAGCTGTTACTTTTCGGTCATTTCCTCGGGAGTGGCGAGTACCCGCATTTCCGTTCCGTCACGCAGCACCGCCAGCTCGAGTGGTACGCCAATCGCTTCGGCAAACAGCAGCTTTTGCAGACTTTCCGCATTGGAAACGGCTTTTTCGCCGACATTGAGGAGTACATCGCCCGCCCGGAGACCCGATCGCTCGGCCGGTGAACCGGGCAGGACCTCAACCACCAGCAGCCCTTCGCGGTGCCCGGTCCGGACCACTGCACTGGGCTGCAGCTGGACGGGGGTGTTGACGAGGCCGAGATAAGCCCGGCGGACACGGCCGTCCTTCAACAGCGCGGCAATGATCCGCCGCGAGGTGGCGTTGACCGGAACCGCCAGACCCAGCCCGGCGCCGGCCACCGCGGTGTTGATGCCGACGATTCTGCCCCGCGAGTCGGCGAGTGCCCCGCCGGAGCTTCCCGGGTTGAGGGCAGCGTCGGTCTGGATGACGTCCTCGATCATGCGCCTGTTGCGACCGGACCAGACGGGGATGGAACGGCCCAGCCCGCTGACCACACCGGCGGTCACCGAGCCCGAGAGTCCCAGGGGGTTCCCGACGGCGATGACCAACTGCCCGACCTTGAGCGATTCCGCATCGCCAAGCTCCGCCGGGGCCGCCGTCGGGGCCTTGCCGTGAACAACAGCCAGGTCCGAGAGGGGATCCGAGCCGACCACCTCTACCGCGGTGCTGGTCCCGTCGGAGTACACCGCCTTGCCGCGCTGGGCACCACTCACCACGTGGGCGTTAGTGAGGAGGTACCCGTCCGATGTGAACACGACGGCGGAGCCGGCGCCCATGCGGAACTGGCCATGCCGGCCGGCGCTGCCCACCTCGAGCGCGGCCACGTGGGGCGTCACAGCAGCGGCCACGCGAATGACCGTGGCGGAGTAGGAATCGAGCGGGTCCTCGGACGCCTCGGGAGCGGGGACCCGATTGATGGCAGTGGCCACAGCGCACCTCCTGAACTGGTACCTATTCAAGTCAACCACCGGCCCGTCAGGGGTAGTCCGGCGCTCCCTACGCCCTCAGAGAAATACGCCGAATGTCATGCCAGGCGGGCGGCAGTTCATCCTGCGGGCAATCCGCCGCTAGGCTCAGAGGATCAGCCTTTCAGCCACAGGAGAACCTACGTGAACCCAGCGTCCGCTTCACCCGATCCGCTGCCTGCGCTGGGCCTAAGCTGGGGCATCAAGCGCAGCTTCATCGACTACATCAACAGCCTCCCGGACGGGTCCGTTTCAGCGACCGAGGGAGCGGCAGTGACCGGATCGTCGCTGTTCTGCTTCCGCCCCGAATCGTCCGACTACGATGTGGCCCGCGGCACCGGTGTGCTGCGCTTCCGGGGTGACGTCCGGCTCGCCGGCCACCACGGCATGCTGCTGGTTAGGATTCTGGACCCGTGGATCACTTTCACAGGCGACAGCGGAGTGCTCTCCATCAGCACCGGCGACGGCGGCGGCCAGGACCGCACCATTGTTGCATTCCTCAGCCCGACGAAGCCCCGGCACGCGGACGGCTCCCTGGTCTGGGAGCACGTCGATGTCGTCATCTCCCCGGAAGGGTCAGACCTCTTCGACGGCCAGTATGCCGCCGGGCAGCCGATGGATCCGCTCTTCATCCGGGTCACCAGCTAGCACCGCCCTGGTGGACATCAGCCCCGGGGCTCCTAAACGTCGCCGTGGGCTTGTCTCACCGGGGCAGCGGAACCGAACAACCACCCGGAGACGTCGCTGCGCAGGACAAAGTGGGGTCCGCCCGTGGCACTGACACTGCCGGTGGGAACGTAGTACCCGCGGCCCGCGCCCGGACCGCCCGCCGCACGGTCCAGGGCATCGGTGAGCTGCCTCGGCAGATGCCCAGCCGGGCCAAGGGCCCGGAGGCCGTCAAATTCCTCTGGCGTGAGCCTTCCAAGTACTGCGGCGATATCGGCCATCACGGATCCCTTCTGGCGGACGGTGCTTGAAGAATCAGCCTAGGACCGCGGCATGAACGGCACGTGAAATCCGGACGAAGATCATCGAACACCTGCGCGGCCCCGACCGCAGCCACGCGCCGGTGGCGTGGGTGCCGGTGTTGTGAGTGTCACTGCACACAGTCCCTGTACACCCAGCCAATTAACGGATAGATGCTGTACCGTTCAATCCCGGGAAACCCAGAACAACGGAATCGAGAATTAACCAGGTGGCAACCGACTATGACGAAGTCCGATCCGACGTTGCGGAATCACGCAACGCCTCGCTGGAGGCACTTCGCTCCGCGAATGCTCCGGACGCCCGCAGCGTAACCCGCGAGCTCGACGAGGCTGACACCTCTGAAGGCGTGGAACTGCCGGGCGCCGACCTGTCCGGCGAGGAATTGACGGTCACCGTCGTTCCGCAGAAGGAAGACGAGTTCACGTGCTACTCCTGCTTCCTCGTCCGGCACCGCTCGCAACTCGCCCGCGAGAAGGCAGGGCATTCGTACTGCGCTGACTGCATGAGCTAAGAGAGCCCGCTTCACCTTTCCGCCACAACGCCGCCGCGGATGGCCAGTCTGCTTTGACAGCTCCGGCACCGGCACCGGCACGTCCGGGCCCGGAGCCGTTGGCGTCGGCACCGGAACCCCCGCCCGCCCCGGGCCCGCGGGGGCGATCGAGGCCCTCCTCGCCTCGGGGGCCCGGCTCCAGACACCGGCTGAGGGGCAGCCGGGGAGGGCGGCGTCAGACTCCTGAGGCGGCCCGCCGTCCGGCTTTGAGCAGGCGCAGCCCGCTGGCCAGGACGCCGACGTGGCTGAAGGCTTGCGGGAAATTCCCTAGGAATTCGCCCGTTTCCGGATGGATTTGTTCCGGCAGCAATCCCAACGGGTTCGCGCGGCCGCACAGCGTCTCGTACAACGCGTAAGCCTCGTCGAGCCGGCCCTGGCCGGCGAGGTTGTCGACGAGCCAGAAGCTGCACAGCAGGAACGCGCCCTCGCCTCCCGGCAGTCCGTCCGGGGACACCTCGGGGAGGTAGCGGTAGAGCAGTCCGTTGCCGGCGTCCAGGCCCTTGGCTATGGCCTTGGTGGTGGCGACCATCCGCGGGTCGTCGAAGGCTATGACGTTGCGGACGGGCAGCGTCAAAAGTGCCGCATCCAGTCCGCCGGTGCCTCCGAGGTGCTCGGTAAACGTCTGCAGTTCCGGGTTCCACGACTGTGTCAGCGCGGCCTCGCGGATCTCCTTGGCCGCGGCTTCCCACCTCCCCTCCGGGTAGGGCAGCCCGTGCTTGCGGGCAATCTGGATGGCCCGGTCCACGGCCACGAAGCAGAGCGCCGCAGAATAGGTGAACGGGCGGCCCGTGGACCGGATCTCCCAGGGTCCGCTGTCCGGGGTCCGCCACCTGGTGATCGCCAGTTCAACGATGGGGACCAGCGCGGCCCAGAGCCGTGCGTCCACGCGCGCGCCGCTGCTTGACCACTGGTAGGCGATATCGATGATCTCCCCGTAGACGTCGTGCTGCTGCTGGTGGCTGGCGCCATTCCCCCACCGGACCGGGGCAGAGCCGCGGTAGCCGCGCAGCAACGGGTCCTGGACCTCCTCCGGCGGCTGCGAGCCATCCAGGGCGTACATCACGTGGGGTGCGCCGTCCCTCTCAACATTCGTCAGCACCCAGGCGAGGAAGACCTCCGCGTCGCTGCGGTCGCCGATGCGCCGGAACACGTAATTCGAGAAGGACGCGTCGCGCACCCAGGTGTAGCGGTAATCCCAGTTGCGCGGTGCGCCGGGCCATTCGGGCAGGGACGACGTCGCGGCCGCCATGATGGCGCCCGTCTCTGCGTGGTCCAGCAACTTAAGGGTCAGCGCCGAGCGCTTCATCAGGTCCGCCTGGGAACCCTGGCAGTCCAGCGCGGAGGCCCACCGCCGCCAGGCGGCCACCGTCTGGTCGATGAGCTTCCTCGGGTCCGGATGCTGCCGGAGCCGGAACCGCCCTGACCAGTGCAGGGTAGCCGTGAGGGTCTCCCCGGCCCGGAGCGTCAGCTCCGTGGACAGACCCCGCCCGTCCGGAACCAGCTCCACGGACGACCACAGATACACCTCCGACACCCGGCCGCTGTGCCAGTCGAAGCGCCAGCCGCCGGCGAGCTCGTCGAAGGTGGCGCCGGTCTTGGGCACCAGCCGGATACGCAGGCGCACGTCGCCTCCCACCGCCTGGACGTGCCGGAGCAGTTCGCTGCGGCCAGCGGGCACGGGTTCGACCAGATCGGCGCCGGAGCGAAGGGTCAGGCAGTCCGTGATCTGGAGCGTGCCGCGGTCTGAGGCCAAGGTTGTGACCAGGACGCAGGAATCCTCCATATACCGCTGGGCCGCTGAGTGGATGGAGACCGGGGCGATTTCGAAAAAGCCGCCGTTCTCCAGGTCAAGGATTCCCGCGAGGAACGGCGGGCTGTCGAACTCCGGGATGCAGAGCCAGGAGACGGCGCCGTCCCGGCCGACGAGGGCGCACGTGGACCCGTCGCCGATGAGACCATGATCCTCAATGGGCAGGTACCCGTCAAGGCGAACCACCGCGCGCATGTGCGCCGCAGGGAACACGGTTGCGGACTCCTTCACTCTCCTGAATGCCTTGCCGTATTTATTCTCCTCCTGACCGGCCGCGTAGACCACAACTTCGACGGCGGGACGCCGCCGGGGCTGTTGACACCCGGCACAAGGCCGATGTTGTGCGGTGCTGGCCGGGAACCTGGGCCGCGGCTTACCTTCGAGAGCGCTGCGCCAACGCCGTATCGAGAACCGCGAGCAGCGCCGGGGTGGGCAGCTGCACGCTGGCCGCGTAGCGGGTGTTTTTGCGGAGGTACTTTCTGATGAACGGGCACACCGGGACGATCTTCAAACCGGCGGCGGCGGTTTCGTCGAGCGCGTGTGCCGCGAGCTGGCCGGCGAGCCCCTGGCCGCCGTACTCCTCGTCGATGACCGTGTGGTAGAAAATCCGGTGGCCGTCGCCGTCGTCGACGTAGGCTGCCTGGCCGATGACCGTGCCGCCGTCGAGCACCTCATAGCGCGGCCGGTCCGGGTTGTTGCGGATGGTGATGGCGGTCTGCATCGCTCTCGTTTCAGAATGGGATTTGCGCTTGGGCTGGGCCGGCCGCCCAGTGGACAGTCTCAGCGACCGCCCTCAGTCGCGGGGTCGGAGCCGGACGTTGGGGAGTGCAGGCGCCGGCAGCGGCGCGGGTTCACCCGCGGGGAAAGTGCCGAAGCGGAGGCCCGCGGTTTCCGTCCCGGCGGCAACGGGTGCGTCCTCGGCGCCGATTTCCGTCTGCCACTGCGCCCGGTAAGTGACGATTTCATCATGGCTGCGTCCCACAAAGTTCCACCACATCACGATCTGCTCGCCCAGGGGTTCGCCGCCGATCAGGAGTACGCGCAGCGGTTCGTCGCCGGCCGCCATGGTCAGGGAGGTGCGCCCGGCCGGCAGGTAGGCGAGGTGGTCCTTGGCGACCGGGTGGCCATCCACTATGAGGGATCCGGAGTCAACCAGCAGCCCGTGTTCAAAGGACGCCTCGGTATCCAGGCTCAGGGTGGCCCCGGCATCCAGCAGGATTTCAGCGCCGAGCAGCGGTGTGTGGGTGGTGACCGGCGAGGTGGATCCGGCCATGGATCCCAGGAAGACCCGCATGACCCAGCCGGGTCCGGACAGCGGATCGGGTCGGTAGTTCTCAAAGGTGGGCTCCATCTGGCGGGCACTGTCCGGAAGTGCCACCCACAGCTGTGCACCGTGCAGCACGCGGGTCCCGGGGGTGGAAAATTCCGAGTGGCTGATGCCCCGCCCGGCGGTCATCAGGTTGACCTCGCCGGGCCGCACCGCGGCGTGGAAACCGGCCGAGTCGCGGTGTTCAATCTCGCCGGTGAACAGCCAGCTGACCGTCTGCAGGCCCGTGTGCGGATGGCGCGGCACGTGCATGCCCCCCGATTCGCCGACCCGGTCCGGGCCGTAGTGGTCAAGGAAGCACCAGGCGCCGATGAGGCTCCGCTGGCGCTGCGGCAGCGTCCGTCTGACGTCCATGGCCCGCGGCCCGCCCAGCGGGACCTGCCGCGGCACCAGAACTTCCACGCCCACGCAGCTGTCGTCCGTTTCGCACAGGATCTCCTGGGGTGCCACCTCGGTGTTGCTCATACTGACAGCCTAGCCATCGCACGGCGGTCTCCGCAGCCTGCGCAGGCGTCATGATGGAGTTATGACGATCCCCGAGTTGCCCGTCACGATCAGCGTGGGCGAGTCCGCCGTGTCAGGTCTCTACGCCCGTCCGGAGACGCCAGCGGCGACCCTGGTGGTCGCGCATGGGGCGGGGGCCGGCATGGACCACCCGTTCCTGACCGGATTCACCCGCGCCCTGAACGGGCTGGGTGTCGCCACACTCCGATTTAACTTCCCCTACCGGGAAGCCGGGCGGAAATTCCCCGACAAGCCTCCGGCAGCGATTGCGGCCTGGCGCGCGGCCATGGCTGACGCGGCTGCCCGGTCGGCGGGCGAACCCCTCTGGGCCGGAGGCAAGTCCTTTGGCGGACGGATGGCCTCGATGGCGGTGGCCGAGGGGATGTCTGCGGCCGGACTCATCTACCTTGGCTATCCGCTCCATCCCCCGGGCAAGCCGGAGAAGCTCCGCGACGAGCACCTCTACGGGCTGACCCTGCCGACGCTCTTCCTGCAGGGCACGCGCGACCCGTTTGCCACGCCGGAACTGCTGGCGACCGTGGCGGCCCGCATCGGTCCGACAGCAACCGTGGAGTGGCTCGACGGCGGCGGCCACACCTTCGAGGTCAAAGGGACCAGGCGCAGCACGGAGGACGTCGGCGCATCACTGGCGGGATCCGCCGCAGCCTTCATCGCCTCGCACCGCCCCGGCTGAGGCAGAGGCATCCGCGGCGTCAGATCCAGCCGGTCCTGCGCAGCGGCGGTTCGTCGCCGCCGGGCCGCTGCACCAGGATCTGGTTGACGCCGGTCATTCCGGACTCGAAGCCCAGGGCACTGGCGGCCATGTAGAGCCGCCAGACCCGGGCCCGACCTTCGCCGGCCAGCCCCACCGCCTCGCTCCAGTGCTCCTCGAGGTTCCGCACCCAGGCCCGGAGGGTCAGGGCATAGTGCCGGCGCAGGGCCTCGACGTCGAGGACTTCCAGTCCGCCGGATTCGAGCGCTCGCACCATCTCCGCCAGGGCCAGCATCTCGCCGTCCGGGAACACATAGCGCGGGATGAAGGAATCCGGATCCGGGGCGGTGGGCCCGGCGTTCCAGGAAATGGCGTGGTTGAGCAGCCGGCCGCCGGGCCGGAGCAGCCCGTGCAGCCTGGCGACGTACCCGGGCATTTGCTCGCGGCCCACGTGTTCGGACATGCCGATAGAGCTGATCGCGTCAAACGGCCCGTCGGCGACGTCGCGGTAATCCTGGACGCGGATGGACACCCGATCTGTCAGGCCGGCGTCCGCCACGCGCTTGCCCGCCATGGCCGCCTGTTCCCCCGACAGCGTCACACCTACGACGTCGACTCCGTAGTGCTGCGCCGCGTGGAGAGCGAGGCTCCCCCAGCCGCAGCCGACATCCAGCACCTTCATGCCGGGTTGCAGCCCCAGCTTGCGGCAGACCAGATCGAGTTTGGCGTCCTGCGCGGCTTCCAGCCCGGTGCCCTCGTCCTGCCAGACCGCGCAGGAGTAGACCATCGACGGGCCGAGTACAAGGGCGTAGAAATCGTTGCCGACGTCGTAGTGGTGCGAGATGGCCGCAGCGTCACGTTTCCGCGTGTGGCGCCGGCCGGCCCGGACGATCCTGGCTTCCTCTGGCGGTGGCGCCGGGTTCGGCCCCAGGGCGCCGAGCAGGGCCGCGTTCTTCAGGATGGCCGCCAGTTCGCGGACAGTGGGACGCCGGAACGGCCCGGGCTCGGTGAACTTGCCGGCGGAGCTCAGGGCCGCGAAGCTCGCGAAAACGTCTCCCGGGGCATCGATGTCCCCGGCAACGTAGGCGCGGCTGAGGCCAAGCTGCCCGGGCGACCACAGCATCCGCCGGAGGGCGCGCCGCGAGCGGAACTCGATGACCGGCGCGCCGGCTGGGCCGGCCTCCGAACCGTCCCAGGCCTTTAGCCGCACGGGGATGGCCGTTGTGCCCAGTACGACGGAGAGCACTTCCGCCAGCCGTGGTGCCACCCCAGTCTTTTTCGTCATGATCATGGCCTTTCTTCCGGTGCCTTAGTCCACTCCAATCTATTTCGGCGGTCCGCAGCCGAACAGGGGCCGGATGGCCCTGCCGCTTTGCGGTTCCGGGGCCAACGCCTCTGGCGCTCCCCAGCGCAGGGCGCCTATGGTCGTGGCATGACTGAAGCACTCTCGTCTCTCGCGGAGACGTTCAAAAACGTGGGTGTGTCCAGGGCCTATGGACCGGCGGTGACGGTGGACGGTGAAGAACTGATCCCGGTGGCCCTGGTGTCCTTCGGCTTCGGCGGCGGCGACTCCGGGCCTGGCCCCGCCGGCGCAGCTGCCGGCCGGGCCGCCGAAGGGCAGGCTGCCGGAGGCGGCGGAGGCGGCTTTGTGCTCCCGCTGGGCGTTTACTGCCGGGGACGGGACGGACAGGTGTCGTTCCGTCCCAACAGCATCGCCGTCCTTGCCGGGCTGGTTCCGCTCGTGTGTGCCGTTGGGTTCGCGGTCCGCGGGGTGCTGCGCACCCTCCGCCGCCGCTGACTCATTGCGGAGCCCGTGCATTCCTGTGCACGGTGAATTTAGCGTGCCAGGGAGTTCTTCTGCCGCCGCGACAGGCTGTTGACTGTTCCGCAATTCGAGCACGTAATGCGGTAGGACCGCGACGTGGTGAACACCGGGATGAAGAAGAGCGTGAACCTCGTGGAGCGCTCTTCCAGGCCGTGGTGAACGAACCGCCCGCAGCGCTGGCAACTGGCCGGGCGGCCGGGCAGGGGGTGCTGCACGGTCTTGAGTCCGAACAGAATGAACACCGTGTCCTCAGTCCTTCTTGCTCAGCGGGTCGGCGAGGCGGGCCGAGAGCCCGGACAAAAGGATGGTTATCCCCTCATCCAGTTCCGCGGCTCCGTCATAGTCGGCGAGCTGGGGAGCCAGGGCGCGCAGCCGAGGAAACTCCTTCGGCGGAAGGCGGTGCAGGCCAAGACGCAGCAACGCCTCATTCTCGTCGGGGTCCACGATGAACTCCTGGAGTTCGTTGAGGATGTGGCCGTACAGAAAACCGTAGTAGGCCCGGTAGACGTGCAGGGCATTGGTAGCGGTAAAGCCGGCGTCGATCAGCAGACCCAGAATTTGCTCAAGCGGCCGGAGGGTGCCCAGCGGACGGAGACCCAGCGGGGTCGAGAGCGGGCGGGTCACCAGCAACGGCACCACATTGGGATGGCGGAGCGCGAGCAGCCGGAGGTCGTGGGCGATGCGCCGCAGCTGTCCCTGCCAGTCCGGATCGTCATCGAAAATGGCCAGCTCGTCCAGGACGAGCTCGGTGACGCCGTCCAGGAGCGCGGCCCGGTTGGCGGCGTAACGGTACAGCCCCATCGGATCCCGGTGCAGGGCCTGCCCCAGCCGGCGCATGGTCAACGCATCCAGCCCCTCGTCGTCGACAAGTTTCAGCGCGGCGGCCAGAACGACCTCGCGGCTGAGGCGGTTTTTCCGGGCGCCACTGCCGGCTTCGCTACCTGCGGTTTGCTGCGGGATTGTCATGGTGAATGCCACTTCCTCAAGCTTTGGGACAGGCACCGCGACCGCGGCACCACTTGCCTGACACGTAGTCTACGCCTAATATCTACAATGTAGACATACGGGATGACACCCGGTCCCGGCTTTCGGGCCAACCCCTTCGGCGCTTCGTGCACGGCGCCAAAGGTCTCGCTGCTGTAGCCTCACGGCGGCATTCACTGCACAGTACGGAAGAGAGCCGACCATGGCCGCTTCACTGACTTCCTCTGCCCACATCGACCGCTTCCTCTCCGAGGCCACCACCGAAGGCGCCGACGACGGCAACTCGCTGAGGAAGGACCAGCTTTACGGTCTCTACATCAGCTGGTGCCTGTTGCACAACGCCGCACCGGACCCGGTCTCGGGCTTTTGGACCGCCCTGAAGGCCCACCGCATCAAGCCCGGCCGCAGCCGGCTCCGGATGGCGGGACCGGCAGCCACCGATTACATCCTGGCCTCGTATCCGGCACTGAACTGAGCGGAGCCAGGGCCGCATGCATCCTTCAACGCGTTTGCGCGGCGCGCCTGCCCGGATCAGGGCACGGCGCACGGCACGGCGCACGGCACTGCGTGGCAGACTGTTGGCGTGAACAACGCAATGGACGTGCCCGTGGAGACGATGCAGGACGCTGACGTGCCGCAGTGGTGGGGGCGGCTCGGGCTTCCGGGCCTGATCGATATTCATACGCACTTCCTTCCGGAGCGGATGCTGCGTCGGGTGTGGGCGCACTTCGACGAGGCCGGCCCCCTCATCGGCCGGCCCTGGCCCATTACCTACCGCACGGACGAGGCGAGCAGGCTGGCCCGGCTCCGGCAGCTGGGGCTGCGCCATTTCACCGCACTGACCTATGCGCACCGCCCGGGGATGGCGGCTGACCTCACCGACTTTGCCCTCGAGCTGGCCGCGGCAGAGCCCGACTGCGTCCCGAGCGCCACATTCTTCCCCGAGGACGGTGTCCGGGATCAGGTGCGGTCGGCCCTGGACCGCGGCGCCCGGGTCTTCAAGATCCACGCGCAAGTGGGCGGATTCGATTTGCGCGAGCCGGTCCTCGACCCGGTCTGGGGGCTGCTCGCCGAGACCGGCGTTCCGGTCGTTGTGCATGTCGGCAGCGGCCCGGTTCCCCGCCCCGGCTTCACTGGCCCGGACAAGCTGGAGGGTGTCATGCGCCGCCATCCCCAGCTGACCGCCGTCGTCGCCCATCTGGGGGCCCCTGAGTATGGCGAGTTCCTGGACCTGGCCGAGATGTATCCCCGCATTCATTTGGACACCACCATGGTCTTCACGGACTTTTTCGAGGCCGCCGCGCCCTTCCCGCGCGAGCTCCTGCCGCGGCTGGCCGCGATACCGGAGCGGATTGTGCTCGGCAGCGACTTCCCGAACATTCCGTACGCCTATGCCCACCAGCTGGAGGCACTGGAACGCCTCCGCGACAAGGAACCCCGGCTCGACGACGACTGGTTGCGAACCGTCTGCTGGTTCAACGGCCAGCGCCTGCTCGGCGTCTGACCCCGACCTATTCCTTGTTCCTGGCCCGGCTGGGCTGCACCCGCATCGGCTCGCCCGGCATTTTCGGGAAGTCCGGCGGGAAAGGCAGTTCCCCCAGGCCGTCCGAGGCGTCGCGCTCCCACCATTCCAGCAGGACGCCGATGGTTCCCTGCTTCGCGTGCATCTCCGCCCACGGGTCTCCGGTGGCCTTGAGCCGTTGCGGCACCGTGGTGATGGTGAAGTCCTTGGCGGACACGTGCTCCAGCTCGTCCCAGCCGATCGGACAGGAAACCGTGGCACCGGGCAGGGCGCGTGGACTGTAGGCCCCGGCCATGGTGCGGTCGCGGTTCGCCTGGTTGAAGTCGACGAAGATCCTGGTGCCCCGTTCTTCCTTCCACCAGGCCGTAGTGACTTTGTCCGGCATCCGCCGCTCCAGTTCGCGGGCGGCGGCGATCACGGCGTGCCGCACCTCGAGGAACTCATGGCTGGGTTCGATCGGGGCGAACACATGCAGCCCCCGGTTGCCGGAGGTCTTGATGAAGGACTCCAGCCCGGCCTCGGACAGGACGGAGCGCAGTTCCTGCGCGGCAGGCACGGCGTCCTCGAATCCGGTGCCCGGCTGCGGGTCGAGGTCGATCCGGAGCTGGTCCGGGTTGTCCGGGTTGCCGGCCCGCGAGGCCCAAGGGTGGAACACGACCGTGTTCATCTGCACCGCCCAGACCGCCGCGGCAACCTCGTCGATCACGAGCTGCGGATGCGAGCGTCCGCTGGGATAGACCACCATCACCGAGCGCACGAAGTCCGGGGCGCCCCGCGGCGGGTTCTTCGAGAAGAACTGCTCGCCGTCGATCGAGTCGCCGAACCGCTGGAGCGTCACGGGCCGGTTGCCGTTCGCCGTCAGGAAGGCGTCCCCGACGTCGGCAATGTACCGGGCGAGGTCCAGTTTCGTGAGCCCAAGCTGCGGCCAGAGGACCCTGCTGGGGCTGGAGATCCGCAAGTTCCGCTGTCCGCTGGGGCTGTCAACCGTGATAGTGGCTTCGTCCTTGGCCATGGGGACAACGTACTACCAGAGCCGGGACAACTGAATAGCCCGGCCGCGAGATCACGTTTTGCGTCACCTCCGGCCGGTCGCTGGCCGGCGGCGTTGACCCCTTGATCGAAGTGCCGGTTCTTGTTGCACTGGTCTATGTGGACCTCCGGGCCCGCACACGCCACTTCACCCTGCCGCCGTCGTGCGCTGAACTTTTACCCCTTCAACCCCGGGAGACCCGAATGACCGCCGAAACCGCAACCGCTGAACAGCTGATTATCATCGGGTCGGGCCCGGCCGGCTACACCGCGGCGATCTACGCCGCCCGGGCCGGCCTGATGCCCCTCGTCATCGCCGGCGCGGTCACCGCGGGCGGAGCCCTGATGAACACCACCGAGGTGGAAAACTTCCCCGGCTTCCCCGGCGGCATCCAGGGCCCGGAACTGATGGACGGCCTCCAGCAGCAGGCCGAGAAATTCGGCGCGCAGGTGGTGTTCGACGACGTCACCGAGGTCCGGCTCACCGGCCACCTCAAACGTGTGGTCACGGCAGCCGGGGAGACGCACGAGGCCCCTGCCGTCATCCTCGCCACCGGCTCCGCCTACAAGGAACTCGGCCTGCCGGAGGAAAAGAAGTTCAGCGGGCACGGGCTCTCCTGGTGTGCCACCTGCGACGGGTTCTTCTTCCGCGACCAGGACATCATCGTCGTCGGCGGCGGAGACTCGGCAATGGAGGAAGCCACGTTCCTGACCCGCTTCGGGAAGTCCGTCACGGTCGTGGTCCGCAAGGGCGAACTCCGCGCCTCCCGGATCATGGCGCAGCGCGCCAAGGACAACCCCAAGATCAGCTTCGCGTGGAACTCCGCCGTCACCGCCATCCACGGCGACGCCAAGGTCACCGGCGTCACCCTGACGGACACCCGCTCCGGCGAAACCCGCGAACAGGACGCCACGGGCATCTTCGTCGCGATCGGCCACGTTCCGCGCACCGAGCTGCTCACCGGCCAGGTGGACCTCGATGCCGAGGGCTACATCAAGGTGGACTCCCCCAGCACAGTCACCAACCTCTCCGGCGTGTTCGCCTGCGGGGACGCCGTGGACCACCGCTACCGCCAGGCCATCACGGCCGCCGGAACGGGCTGCGCGGCCGCCCTGGACGCCGAACGCTACCTCGCCGCCCTGGATGACGCCGATAGCATCGCCACTGCCCTCGTCGAGGAACCCACCCATGCCTGAGGGCAGCAGGAACCCGACGACGGACGCTCCGGGCTGACCATCAGGGCGGGGAGGACTAGGGTGAATCATGGACACCTCGCCGGTGTGGGACCGCCCCATTTCGTCCCTCTATACCGACCACTACGAACTGACCATGCTGCAGGCGGCCCTCCATTCCGGGGCCGCGGAGCGAAGGACCATATTCGAAGCGTTCGCCCGCGGACTGCCGGAGGGGCGCCGGTACGGGATCGTGGCCGGAACCGGGCGGCTCCTCGAGGGCCTCGCAGGTTTCCGCTTCGGCCCGGCGGAGCTGGAGTTCCTGGACCGGACCGGTGTCGTCAATGCCGACACCCTGGCCCGGCTCGCGGACTTCCGGTTCTCCGGCGACATCTGGGGCTACCCCGAAGGTGAGGCCTACTTCCCCTACTCCCCCGTCCTGATCGTGGAATCCACGTTCGCCGAGGCCTGCATCCTGGAGACTTTCGTGCTGTCCGTCCTCAACCATGACAGTGCCATCGCCTCGGCGGCGTCTCGGATGGTCAGCGCGGCAGGCGGACGGCCCTGCATCGAGATGGGTTCACGCCGGGCCCAGGAGGAAGCCGCCGCCGCGGCAGCCCGGGCGGCCGTCATCGCGGGCTTCGCCGCGACGTCGAACCTGGCAGCCGGCCGGCGCTTCGGCCTCCGGACCGTGGGTACGGCAGCGCATTCCTTCACCCTCCTGCACGACACCGAACGCGACGCGTTCCGGGCGCAGCTGGACTCGCTCGGACCCGGGACCACACTGTTGGTCGACACGTACGACGTCGAAGCGGCCGTCCGGACGGCCGTCGACCTCGCCGGCGACAAACTGGGGGCGGTGCGGCTCGATTCCGGAGACCTGCTGGCGCAGGCCCGGTGGGTCCGTGAGCTGCTGGACAGCCTTGGCAATGTGCACACGAAAATCATCGTCACGTCCGATCTCGACGAATACTCCGTGGCGGCGCTCCAGGCCGCGCCAGCTGACTCGTACGGCATCGGCACGGCGCTGGTCACGGGTTCCGGCGCCCCCACCGCCGGCATGGTCTACAAGCTGGTCGGCCGCACCAACGACGCCGGGGACTTCATCCCGGTCGCCAAGAGCTCCAAGAACAAGATCAACGTCGGCGGCCGGAAGCATGCGGTTCGCCGGCTCGACGGCTCCGGGACAGCCACCCACGAGGTCCTCGGGGTTGGCCACCCTCCGGCGGAGGAACCCCACGGCAGGCCACTGCTGCAGCAGTTCATCCGGGCTGGAGAACTCCTGCCGGGATGGACCGGGCCGGAGGCCGTGGTGCGGGCCCGGAGCCGGCACGCCGCCACCATGGCCGAACTGCCCGCCGCCGTGAACCGGCTCCAGCGCGGCGAACCCGCCATACCGACCATCTATGCGTGAGGGCGGCGCCTATGCGTGAGCGCGGCGCCGTGCGCGCCGGTATCCTGCCGGCAGTTCCGCGGGACCGGCTGGGTGGCCGTTGCGGCGGTCCAGTTCATCGGTGACGAGCCGCAACAGCTTTTCGGCGGACTCCGAGAGATCCCTGCCCTTGTCCGGGGAGGCCAGCTCGACGCACTGAAGCAGCGCCGAGCGGAGACGCACTAACTGTGCGGAGGGCACCAGGGGCCAGCGGCGGAAAGAATCGAACATCAGTTCTGCGCCGTGGGCGTGGGCGAGCCAACCGTATCCGCCGTCCAGTTCCGGCCTCATGCTGCCGGCTTCCGGCCGGCGGTGCCGGCTCCGAGCAGACGGCTTCCCCGCCATCCTGAATCGCGGATCATCGCGACGGCTTCCGGGTCGGCGGCTGTGAGCTTCCGCAGGTCCACGACCGCGTGGAGGCCATAACCAAACGAACCTGCCCGGCGGGCAACTGAAATAAGACTTGCGACGTTCCTGACGGTGAGCTGGCCCACCGGTGATACGAGTGCGGATTCCGAACTGAGGTCGACAGCGACGGTGATGCCGAGTTTGCTATTCATAATAAAAAATCCCCTGCGAAGCATGTACGGCCGACTGCATGACCACCTCTAGGATACCGAAAACGCCGTGAGCCGCGTCACAATCACGTAACAGCCGCCTGTGCTTCAGCTCCGTTTTTTGGTCCGTGCGGTCGCCGGCGCCGACCACGGATCCTCCGGCCAGGGGTGCCTGGGGTACCGGCCCCGCATCTCGGCACGGACCTGGGCGTAGGGCCCGGACCAGAACGAAGCCAGGTCATCCGTCACGGCCAGAGGCCGCCGGGCCGGCGACAGCAGGTGGAACAGCACCGGCACCCTGCCGCCTACGAGGCGTGGCGTCTGGTCCCAGCCGAAGCACTCCTGGAGCTTGACGGCGACCACCGGGCGGGCGCCGCCGTCGCCGACATCGGGGTAGTCGATTTTGACCCAGGAACCGCTCGGCACCTCCAGCCGTTCCGGGACCAGTTCCCCGAGCCGGGCGGCGTCGGGCCACGGCAGCAGGCGCCGCATGGGATCGGCTAGGTCAATCCCGCTCGTGGCAGCGCCGCCGGCTAGCGCCTCGAGTTCCGGTGCGAGCCACTCACCGAGGCGGGCCAGCAACGCCGGCTCGGACACATCCGGCCACGGATCCCCGAGTTCCCGGTGCAGCAGTGCAAGCCGGCGGCGCAAGGCGTCGGCCGCCGCCGACCACCCAATCGTGCCCAGCCCTTCCCTTTCCAGCGCCTGGGCTACTGCCGCACGGCCTTCAGCGGCGGAGGGACGCACCGGCGTGGAGGAAAGGACGATCGCGCCCAGCCGGCGCACCTTCCGGGCCGTGACCCGGCCCTGGCTGAACACGGCTTCCACAGCGTCGCTCAGGAGGTGCCGGGCTGCGGCTTCCGCCGTGTCCGCCGTCAGCGGTGCCGCCGAACGGATGACAGCTCCCGTGCCGGCCGCGTCACGCCCCTGGGCCCGGGAGACTTCGGCGACGGCAAGCCATTCGTGCCCGGACAGGGAGCTTCCGGCCGGGAGCCCGGCCCGGGTCCCTGAGCTGAGCAGGTAGCGCTCCAAGCCTTCTCCGGGGACCCGGCGCGCCACCCGGTCCGGGAACGCGAGGGCGACGACGACCCCGACAGCCTCCCGGGCGGAGACCGCCGCCGTCATGGGTAGGGATACGACGCCGGAGCGCTCCTGGCGTGCGATGGCCTCCATCCGCCGGACGTCGTCCGTCCAGCGCCGGGAGGCCGGATCCTTGCCTGTGCGCAGGCCAGCCAGGAGGCGCGGGAGATCGGCGCCGGGGGCACGCTGGTCCCCGGAGACCAGCGCGACGGCTTCCGCGGCGGCGCGGTTCCCCACGGCAGCTGCCCCGTCCAGCAGGGCCCGGGCAAGCCGGGGATCGGCCGGTACCCTGGCCAGTGCCTTGCCTAGGTCCGTGGCCAGACCATCCGCTGCCACCGCGCCGAGTTCCCGCAACACCTCAACGGCGTCATCCATCGCGGACTGTGGCGGGGCGTCCGGCAGGGACAGCCCCCGGCCGCCGGGCGATCCCCAGTACGCCAGGACCAGCGCGGCGCCGGTGAGATCCGCGACGGCGATCTCCGGCGTCGGGTGGGCCGGGGCGGCGCCGTAGGTTTTTTGGTCGTAACAGCGGACCACCCGCCCCGGTCCCTGGCGGGCTGCCCGCCCGGCGCGCTGCTCGGACGAAGCACGGGAGCAGGACACGTTAACGAGCCCGGACATTCCGCGGCCCGCGTCCCGCCGCGGCTCCCGGGACAGCCCGGAGTCGATGACCAGCCGGACTCCCGGGACGGTCAGCGAGGACTCGGCCAGCGACGTCGACACGATGATCCGCGGGCTGCCGCCGGGTTCCCGCCCGGAAACGGCGCGGTCCTGCTCTGCGGGGCCGATCTGCCCGTGCAACTCCAGGACCTCCGCACGTGTGCGGCCGCGCAGCCGGGCCGCGACGTAGGAAACTTCCCAGGCCCCCGGGACGAACACGAGGGCGTCAAGGTCCAGGCCGGAGGCGAGTGCTTCGGCATGCGAGGAGGCGGCCGTGTCTGCCACATGGTCCAGGAATGCCCGGGTAACTCCGCGCTCATCCAGCCGCGGCACCGCGGCCGGTACCCAGTCCACCGCCAACGGGTGCAGCGCGGACGGACAGTCGACGACGGGCGCCGGGTGGCCGGCGTCGTGGTCCTGCGGGTCGTGGTCCTCCGCGTCGCCGCCCGCGCCGATGAGGGCGGCGAAGCGCGGCGCGTCCAGCGTCGCGGACATGGCGACGAGTGCGAGGTCGCCCCGCAGTTGGCGGACCTCGGTGAGCATGCCCAGCAGCAGGTCGGTTTCCAGGCCGCGTTCGTGGATTTCGTCGAGGATGACGGCGCTGGCCGTCTCCAGTCCCGGATCAGCCAGCAGGCGGTTCAGCAGGATGCCCGGAGTGACAAATTCGATCAGCATGCCCGGGCCGGCCTGGCGCTCGCCGCGGATCGTGTACCCGACCCGCTCCCCTAGCCGGCTGCCGTCCAGCGCAGCGAGCCGCCGGGCTGCAGAGCGTGCGGCGACCCGCCGCGGTTGGGTGACAATGACGCGTGCACAGGCCCCGCGCCCGTGCTGACCTGCTGCGCTTAGGGCGAGGTTGGCCAGCAGCGGCGGGACCAGCGTTGTCTTGCCCGTTCCCGGCGGCGCCTGCACCACGGCGGTCGCGCCCTGGCCGCCGGCCTGCAGCGCCTCGGCCAGATCGCCGAGCGAGGGCCCAAAGGCCAGGCCGGTGCCGATGAACTCCAGCCTGAATGGCGCGGGAGCAGGGGGCAGCGGAACAGCCGGAGTAGTCACACCTCCATTGTCCCTACAAAGCCGGGACGCCGTGTTCCGCACGGAACGGGTGCGGCGTCCCTCGGCGTTCCGGGACTGGGCGCCGCGTCGCGTCGCGTCGCGTCGATCCCGGGACTTTTGACTCATGCGACTCGAGCTCCAGCGGGCCTAGGCTGGGCCATGACCGACTCCGAAATGCTCGAGGTGGAGCGAAAGTACGATGTCGGCGAGGATGATGAACTGCCGGTCCTGGAGTCGTTGCCGGGGGTGGACCGGGTGGGGCCCGCCGAGGACGAGGCCCTCGACGCCGTCTACTTCGATACCGCCGGCCTGGCACTGGCATCCCGCGGGATCACGCTGCGCCGGCGGACCGGTGGACACGACGACGGATGGCACCTGAAACTCCCCGTGGCAGTTGGGGAACGTCTGGAATTCACGGTGCAGTTCGGAAAGAATCCGGACTCCGTGCCCCGGCGGCTGCGGCGGCTCGTCCAGGTCCATACCAGGGACCAGGAGGTGGTTCCGGTGGCAAGACTGAACACCCGGCGCACCACGCAGCGCCTCTTCGCGTCCGATGGCACTGCCCTGGCGGACTTTAGTGACGACCGGGTCGATGCCCAGACCCTGTTGGAGCCGCAGTCACACTCCGCGTGGCGGGAATGGGAAATCGAACTCATCGACGGCCCCAAGCGGCTGCTCACGGGCGCCGACGCGCTGCTCGCCGAGACTGGCCGCCACACGTCGTCGATGCCGTCCAAACTCGCCCGCGGACTGGGCGAACAGTATCCCGCGGCCGGTGAACCCGCACCCGGGCCGGAACCCGAGGGACCGGCTTCGGCGGTGCTCCTTACCTATCTGGCCCAGCAGGTCGAGGCACTCAAGAAGCATGACCCCGGAGTCAGGGAAAACGCGCCGGACGCCGTCCACCAACTCCGGGTGGCCGCGCGCCGGATGCGATCCGCGCTGGCTACCTTCCGGAAACTTGCCGACCCCGGTGTCATCGGATCGCTGCGCTCAGATCTTCAATGGCTTGCCGGCACCGTGGGTGAGGCGCGGGACAACGAGGTGATGGAGGCCCGGCTGCTGGAGTTGGTCAGCGCAGAGCCGCCGAACCTATTGCTGGGTCCGGTGGCGCGGCAGATCGAGGAGCATTTCGCCGCCGCGGCCCACGACGCCCGCGCGAAGGGCCTGACAGCGCTAAAGAGTGCCCGCTACTTCCGGCTGCTCGATTCGCTAGATGCCTTCCTGGCAGAGCCGCCGCTGACCGAAACAGCCGGGAAGGAAGCCCTGCAGACCGTGGGCCGGCTCGTGTCGAAGCAGCGCAAACGCTTGAAAAAGGAGGTGCTTGCCCTCGACGCCGATCCCGACAGTTCAGCCGCGGAAGCTGCACTCCATGAAGTCAGGAAGAGCGCCAAGCGACTGCGCTATGCGGCAGAAGCGGCCGCCCCGATTTTCGGGAAACGGGCCACCACGCTGGCACGTGCCGCCGAAGAGATCCAGGAGAGCCTGGGCGATCACCATGACAGCGTCGTCACCCGGGAGCTGTTGCGCGAATTGGCCGCCAACCATCGCGGGAAAAGTGCGTTCACGTACGGGCGGCTGCATGCCCTGGAACAAGCGGCCGGCGAGGAATCCCGCGAGCGGTTCTTCCGCACGTGGAGCTCGTCTCCGCCCGAGCCTCTCCGCTGGAAATAGGCGCCGACTGGTCCCCCGGCGTCAGCGACCCGGCTGTGGAATGACCAGCACGGGTCTGCGTTGCAGACCGGCCACCTCCGCTTCGACCGATCCCTCCAGCATCCGTTCCACGGCATGGAGCCGTCCGGGGCGTTGTCCCCCGACGATCAGCAGCGAGGCATCCGTGCTTGCCGCCAGCCGCCCAAGAGCCTGGGCAACGGCGCCGTTCAGTACCCGGAAGGACCATTCCTCGCCCGGCGGGCCCAGTATGGCCTGGAGCAGGTCCCGAACCTGGCCCGAGGGAAAGTCCGTCTCAGTGTTGACGGCCGGATCCAGCGATGCGCCTGTCCGCGAGACCGCGGGGTCCCACTCCGTGAGGTAACTGGCCGGATCCACGTAGGCGCAAATGAGGTGTGCGTCCAGCCTTGCAGCCAGGCTGGCGCCTGCCCTGATCAAGGAGTCCGACGGTTCCCAGGCAACTCCCAGCACCACCGGACCGGGTGGCCATTCCCTCCCGGCCGCGGCAGGCCGCTTGTGGCCCGTGGCGTCCATTAGCGGGGGCCCGTACCGTGTGCTGCCAGCACGTCCATAATCGACAGGATAGCCATTGTGCGGAGGCTAGCCCAGCATTTCGCCCGAAAGGCTGGCCCCGATGCTGGGGCGTACCTGGTGCTGCTCATCGTTGTGTCCGGTTGCGCGGGACTGCGGCTGACCCTGGACTATCCCGTAATTGCCTGAGCCAAGTCCTTGACCGGTCTGGAGCTGTCGAGGCGAAGTACCGGACAGGAGAGCATTGCCAGCCATTGTTCGTGGCGGCTGCGATTCCGGCCAGCGATATCGGGGTTGTCATATCCCCGCGCCCAGGACATGAACTCCTCGTGGGCCGCTTCGTCGAGACCGCCGGCCCTGGGTAGCTCCAGCAACCTGGTCCTCTCTCTTGCCAGCAGCCTGGTCATCCTTGTTTCAGGATCGAGGGTCAGGAACACCACTGCGTCGAACTTCGTTATCAGGTCCTCGCCCCAGCCCATAATGGAACCTGAAAGCACCCACGTGTTCCGGGGCACGAAGACTTCCTTCATCAACGAGAGGCGCGCGGCTGGTGCCCGCTGTTCCCTGTACGGCGGTGATGTCGGCCGCCAGAAATAATCGTCGGCGTCTGCATGGGGTATTGCCCACTTATCGGCGATTGCCCGACCGAGTGTCGTCGATCCTGATCCGCTGGCTCCCGTGATGAACAAACGGCAGGGGTCGAGGGTAGTTAGCACGATCGCAGACTACCCCCTCCGCCGGGCAAGCTGAGGGCTCTGCAAGATTCCAGCTGCGCGCCGTCCGTGGCAGTCTGGGGCGCCGTTTTCGGCGCAGTGCCTCACCCTGGTTGTGCCGACGGCGGCGCGAGCGGGCGGCTCAGCTCTCCTACAGGTCCGCGTGGTGCTCGGCGACGACGTTCGGGTGGGCCCGCAGCCGGTAGCGCAGGGCATTGTCCCCGTAGGTTTCCAGGATGGGGCTGTTCGTCGGATCGACGGACAGGCCGCGGGCCTTGGCCTGGAACTCCGGGCTAACCGCGAGCTGCGGCATCGTCGCGTCCAGCGCCGGGTTAAAGAAGAACGGAAGCGATATACGGTCGGTACCGCGCAGGGGCGAGATCACCCGGTGCAGGGTTGCCTTGAGGTACCCGTTGGTTGCCAGTTCGAGCATCTCGCCGATGTTGACCACGAACGTTCCCGGCACCTGGGGGGCGTCGATCCACTGCCCCTGGTACTCGACCTGCAGCCCACCTTTGCCGGGCTCCACGAGCAGCAGCGTCAGGACGCCCCCGTCGCGGTGGGAGCCCACGCCCTGCTTGGGTTCGGGGTTGGACTCCCCCGGATACCGCACAATTTTCAGCAGGGGAAAGGCCCGTGCCGCGAATGCCTCGTCGAACGTGTCTTCGGGCGCCCCGAGGGACAGGGCCAGGGCGCGCAGGAGCGTCAGCGAAACGTCACTCAGCCGCTCGGTCCACTCCTGGACAATGCCGCGCATTTCGGGGAGGGCGTCCGGCCACAGGTTGGGGCCCTCGAGCCGCCAGTAGTCGGCGACGCCCGTCCCCTGCTCCACCACAGCACGCTCGACGCCGATATCGATCTGCTCCCGCCAGTCGACGGCGCCGTCCGTGAGTTCGCCGCCGACCCTGGTGTAACCCCGGAACTGCGGGCTGTTCACGTTCTCGACCGCGAGCTTCTGCTCGTCGGGCAGCTCGAAGAAACGTCGGGAGACGTCGATGATGGCATCCGTCAGATCCTGAGGGACCCCGTGGCCGGCGAGGTAGAGGAAGCCGACCTCGTGCATGGCATTGCGCAGGTCGTCGCGGAACCGCGAGGCCTCCTCCGGGCCAGCGTTCAGTCGGGAAAGGTCCAGGACGGGCAATGATTCGAGGGGCACCTTATTAGTCCTTTTCGATGAACTTGGCAAGCTGTGGGCTGTACTTTCTTCAATGTTACGTAGTTCCGGCTGTTGCGGGGCATTAGCATGTCGAATTAAGACATTTGGGCCGCTGTGCCGGCTGGCATCCGCAGGACTACGTTGCCCCGTTTGCGCCCCGCATCGACGAAGCGGTGGGCTGCGACGACGTCCTCAAGGTCGAAGCTGCGGTCCCTGACCGACCGGTATTGCCCCCGTTCCGCAAGGCGGACGAGGAACGCGAGATCTTCGGCCGTGTACGTCACGCTGCCCGCGGTGACACGTATTCCGCTCGCACGGCTGCGCCAGGGGGCCAACAGGATGCCTTCGAGGTCAGCGACGACGAGCAGCAGCGCCCCGCCGGGATTGATCGATGCCGAGGCCCGCTCGAACGGGAGATTGCCGACACAGTCCATGACGACGTCGTAAGTCCTGCTCTCCGTGGTGACGTCGACGGCGGAGTAGTCGAGCACCCGGTCCGCGCCCAGTGACGCCGGCAGGTCCGCGTTGGCGGCGCTGCACACGCCCGTGACATGCGCACCCAGTTGCTTGGCGAGCTGCACGGCGGCTGTTCCCACGGCGCCGGAGGCTCCGTTGACCAGGACCGTGTCGCCACGTTTGGTGCCTGCGCGGCTGAGGAAGACCTGTGCGGTGAGGCCGCCGAAGACAAGTGTCACGGCCTCCTCGAAGGTCAAGGTGCGGGGCTTGGCCGTGATGGCGCCGTCCGCGGGGACACGGGCATATTCGGCATGCCCGCCAAAGCTGGCGCCGAGCATAGCGATCACCGCGTCGCCGGGCTGGAACTTTGTGACGTCCGCACCAACGGTCTCGACGACGCCGGCGATATCCATGCCCAGCACGCGGCGTCGCGGCCTGAAGATGCCCAGCGTCGGTGCGGCCAGCATCCCCAGCCCGCGGGGAATATCGCGGCTGCGCGCGCGGTGGTCGGCGGCGCTCACAGTGCTCGCATGCACCTGGACCAACACCTCGTTCCTGCCGGGTAAGGGCGTGGCCATCTCCTCGACCCGCACGGCGTCCGGAGTGCCGAACCGCCGGTGCACGGCGGCCTTCATCGCGCCACCGTCGCAGCCGTCCGGACGGAGCGGGTGGCGGAACGGTGCGTGCGGGCGGAGAGTTGGGCACGTCGATGGATGACGTATTCGGCCACGGCCAGGTTGATCACCCAGGCCGCCGTCATCAGCAGCGCCCGGGTCAGCTCATCGGGTGTACCCGCAAGCAGCATCCAGGTCAGAATCACCAGGGCCTGGGTTCCCGCAGCGACGCCGATCGCATAGCCGCGCGTCATCCACCCGCTGTGCCGAACATAATCCTTGTTCTTGAGCGCGATCACCCCGAGGACGATGCTAACCAGCATTGCCGAGCCGAAGAGCAGCCGAACCGGGACGTCGGTGTCGCCATCGGGGAGGGGGTAGAAGGCCGACATCCACAGTCCGGAGAGGGCGGCGAAAAGGCCGGCCGGGATGAGGATGCCTCCGGCGATGCGATGCCGGCCGCGTCTGCCACGCAGTGCGGGAACGAACTGGAACGCCCCGAGCAGGCTGTAGATGGTGACACTGACGATATGGATCACGACAGGGACCGGGGAGGCAAAGAACCTCGCATTCTGTGGCGTGATGGCGGCGGCGCCGGCCAGCTCCGTCATCCGCGACGCCCCGGCGATCACCGGGATGAGGCTCAGGAGGACCAGGGCGGCGGGTACGGCCCACGAGGGTCCGCGACTTGGCCGGGGGCGCCTGGTGGACTCTAGGGCACTGCTGGGTTTTGCTGTCATGGCCTGGTCCTCAGTTCAGGTAGTGTACGCCGTACACCTCATGGCCCTACGGTAGGTGTACGGCGTACACTTGTCAACGGGATGCCGCTAGGGAAAGGTTGTCGGATGACCCAGCAGTTGGAGGCCACGGCCCGCACGCCCCTGAACCGGGAGCGCGTGCTGCTGGCCGCCGTCTCCCTGGCTGATGCCGTGGGCTTCGAGTCGCTCAGTATGCGCCGGCTCGCCGAGGAGCTCGGGGTGGTGCCAATGGCGATCTATAAGCATGTCGCCAACAAGGACGAGCTGCTCGACGGGATGGTCGCGTCCCTCATCGGCGAGATCGATCCCCCGGCGCCGGAACTGGACTGGAAGGGCGCCGTCCGCCGGCGGGTGCTTTCGGCGCGGCAGGCGCTGCAGCGGCACCCGTGGGCCCGCCAGGCCATCGAATCGCGGACCAACAAGACCCCTGCCGTCCTTGACTACATGGACTCATTCACCGGCATGTTCCTGGCCGGCGGCTTCTCCGCCGACCTCACGCACCACGTGATGCATGCCATCGGGGGCCGCATGTGGGGCTTCACCCAGGAGCTGTTCGACGCCCCGGCGGGCCCGACGGCGGCATCCCCGGCAGAGATTCCACCGGAAGCCCGGGCCGCAGTGCTCGAGCAGATGGCGGCCCGCTATCCGAACATCGTCGCGATCGCTACGTCGAGGAACCACGATGAAGGGTCGGTGGTCGGGCACGGATGCGACGACCAGTTCGAGTTCGAATTCGCCCTCGACCTCCTCCTCGACGGTTTTGAGCGGTTGCACGAGCAAGGCTGGTCATCGACGCAGGCGACGCCGGACCGCAGGTAGGCGGCCGTCCCATCCAAGCGTGACCTTGCCGGTTCAGGGAGTTCGGAGGAGGATATGCGCACACTCCGGGAGGCCTTTCATGACCAAGCTTGGCAAGTTTGAGAAGTACCTGATCGAGGAATTCTTCGACGATTACCGCGCGGGCACCCTGAGCCAGCGGACGTTCACGCGCCGGGTGGCGTTCATTACCGGCAGCATGGCCGCCGCTTCGGCGGCCATGCTGCTGGTGGGTTGCACGCCGGAAGAAGTCCCGCGCAGCACCGACCCCATGCCCACCCCCAGCCCGTCGCCGCCGGGCACGGGGACCGGCACCGCGTCCCTGGGCCCGGTGCCGGGGGCCAAGAGCCCGCTCTCCGTTCCCGAGGGAGCGCCCGGTCTCGTAACAGAGACCGTACGGTTCCCTGCCGAGGGAACCGCGATCAGTGCCTACCTTGCCAGGCCGGAGGAGGGGGCAGCCGGACCTGCCGTCCTGATCTGCCACGAAAACCGCGGGCTGACCCCGCACATCGAGGACGTGGCCCGCCGTTTCGCCGCGGCCGGCTACGCTGCCCTCGCGCTGGACCTGCTCAGCAGGGAAGGCGGCACCGCGCGAATGGACCGCGACGCCGTCCCGGGAGCGCTGACGGCGGCCGGCGCCCAACGCCATGTCGCCGATTTCACAGCCGCCTTTGATTACCTGCAGACACAGGACTTCGTTGAAGAGGGGCGGATCGCCATGACCGGATACTGCTTCGGCGGGGGCATTACCTGGCAGGCGGCGACGGAACTTCCCGGGCTGAAGGCGACTGCGGCGTTTTACGGGCCCTCCCCCGACCTGGAGAAAGTCCCGGCCATCAAGCCGGCGGTCTTCGGCGTCTACGCCGAACTCGATCAGCGGATCACCGGCGCTCTGCCGGCGCTAAGGGACGCCCTGGCCGCCACGGATGTTCGCCACCAACTGACCGTCTATCCCGGCGTCGACCACGCCTTCCACAATGACACCGGGCCGCGCTACGTCGAAGCGCAGGCCACCGCCGCGTGGAATGACACGCTGGCCTGGTTCACCAAATACGTCTGAGCCGTTGTCGCACAGCTTTTACCCGGGGTTTACGTGCCTTGCCTTGTGGGTCCCGGGGGCCTTGAAATGTTTGTTGACGCGGAGTCGAAGTTCAGGTTCCGGCTCAAAGGCACCGGCCGGAACCGTGATGGCCGTCTCGGCTGCGCTCCCCGACAAGTCCGCCGCTGTGGCCGGCATCGCCGCCGGGCGGGAGTGCGCCGGGATGGGGCTGATCAGCAGCATCATCGCCCAGATGGACGGGCGCAGCGTAGGCCGGCCGGGAGGGGCGGCGGTCACGTACCCGCAGGGTGGGCTACGGGCGCGTTCCGTCCTCACACCACCGCAGGACCCGCAGCGCTCGCAGGGTGTTCCAGCGGCTGGGCCGCCCGTCACCTTCCTCAAGCTCAAAGTGGACCGGCCCGGGATGCGTGTTTTCCAGCAGCCACGTACCGTCGGGCTGCCTCTTGGACCTAAGCAGCTCGATTGCCTCGGCCAGGCGCGGGTCGGGCGGACCACCGGCGGACCGGAAATACTCCAGCGCCCGGAGCACGTCGTAATACCAGCGGGTCGGAAAGGAGAACTCCAGCCACGCCGGGTCAACGACCTCGCCGGTGCTTTTGCGGCGGAACAGCCGTCGTTCGAGGAGATACTCCTCGCCCCGCCGCCGTGCCTCGAGGGATTCGGCGGAACCGCCGGTTGACTGCTCGTGCGCCAGCAGGCCTTCCAGCACGTTGATCGTTGTTGCGGCCGAGGACACGACGGCGCCGTACTCCGCCCAGCAGTTCCACCCGCCGTCGTCGAGCTGCTCGTTGACAAGACGGGCGACGACGCCGTCGACGTCCTGACCAAAGTAGGCGCCCAGCAAAACGCTCATACCGTTAATGCAGGGCTCGACCTCGCCGCTGAAATAGGGCTGTCCGCCCTCCTCCCAGCGGCAGTTGTCCCGCACAAGAGCCACGGTCCGGCGCATCCGGTCACTGCCCGGTTCGACGCCGAAGTCACGCAACTGCAGGAGGCTGTACGTGGTGGCGGTCCAGGGCTGGACCTCTTCGCCGGCCTCGTCGGGCCCTTCGGAATCGCCCTGGCTGTCGGGGGCGCCGGCTCCATCAGGGGGTCCTGAGTCGGAGTCGCCGCCTTGCGCGGGAAAATACGCGCCCCCGGCCCATTGGCCGTCCTCGCCACGCAGAGCCAGTAACCGGGCACCCCATCCTTCGGTCACCACCCGTGCGCGCTCCGCGGCCACGACGTCGGCGGGCGCGGCGGCAAGATCCTGCAGCACTTGCCATCGAACGGAAGGATCAGAATCCAGCAGCCAGTCCAGTACGGTCATGCGCCGATTGTAGGTGCTCCCACGGTTCCGTCACAGAGTGTGGTGCAGCTGCGGCTTTGTCGCCTGCTCCTAGCCCTCGCAGTCCACGCAGTAGGCGTGGCCGTTTCTTTCCCGCGCGATTTGGGACCGGTGCCGGACCAGGAAGCAGGAATAACAGGTGAATTCATCCTCCGCCTGAGGGATGACCTGAACGATGAGTTCCTCGGCGACGAATTCTCCGCCGGGGACGATCGAGTCATCCAGCGAATCCGTCTCGTCCAGCTCGCGTGCCACGCTGCGGGCGTCCGGAGCATTCGCGGATTGGAGTGCCTCAAGGGACCTGTCCTGCGATTCCTTGACATCGGAACGTACTTCGTCGTAATCGGTTGCCACTGCCGTGATTCTCTCTTCTTCGGATTGCGTATCGGATAGCTGTTCAACAGACGGAACCGCTCGGGTATTCCCCCCACGACAATCCAAGTACTTTACACCCTGGAAGGAGCGGCCGCTGACGGTCTCCTGCTCACAACGGGATTTAGTTTGTACATTCGTTCGATTTACGGCTATATTCTGGTGAGTTTCTTTGGGGGGAATTTATGAACAAAGCGCAGCGCCGCGCTCACGTCGAGGCGCCTTGCCGGGAGTGCGGATCGCGGGTCATCCCGATCTGGAAGGACGAGCGCTCTGCGCCTTCCGGCCAGCCCGACTGGCGGGTGAGTGCCCGGCAATGCAGCCGCCAGGGATGCGTCCTCAATGACACGCAGAACTGGCGGGAATCGTGAGCCGCTGCTGGCCCGCCGGCTCCCTGCCATGATGGTGACGTGACTATCGCAAAATCGGTTGCGCTGTTTGTGCTCGCCGCAGCAGCGGAAATAGGCGGCGCCTGGCTGGTCTGGCAGTCGGTCCGCGAAGGCAAGGACTGGTGGTGGGCCGGGCTGGGCGTCGTTGCACTGGGCGCATACGGCTTCGTGGCGACCCTGCAGCCCGACGCGCACTTTGGACGCATCCTCGCCGCCTACGGAGGCGTCTTTGTGGCCGGCTCGCTTGCCTGGGGCATGATGTTCGATGGATTCCGGCCCGACCGATGGGACATCATCGGCTCCGTGGTCTGCCTGTTTGGCGTGGCCGTCATCATGTTTGCCCCACGAGGCGCCGGCTAGCGATCCGGCGTCGCAGACGCCCGGTTACACACCGCCACAATTGAACCCGCCGCCGCGACCAGGAAAGCTACCCGACAGTGATGACCCAGACCCCGACAAAACCACATCCGACTCCGAGTGACACGGCGAAGAAAATCCGCCTGGTCCTCTGGATCCTACTGGCGGCCATCGTGTCGGCCGGACTCGTCTGGTACGCGGCCGTCACGGCCAGTAGGCCCGCACCAGAAGTTCCGCAGCCTGCGGCCAATGCGCAACTGGTCCGCGGTGACAGCCACCGTCTCACCTCCCCAGCTGTCGAAAAGGCCCAGTTAGTCGAGTTCCTGGATTTCGAATGCGAATCGTGCCGCGCTGCCCATCCGCTCGTCGAGGAACTCAAAAGGGAGTACGGTGACCGGATCACGTTCGTAAACCGCTACTTCCCCCTCCCCGGACATCGCAACTCCGGGACTGCCGCCCTGGCCGTGGAGGCCTCCGCACAGCAAGGCAAGTACGAGCAGATGGCAGCTAAGCTCTTCGAAACCCAAACCCAGTGGGGCGGAAAGCAGGAATCCCAGACTGCCCTGTTCCGCGGCTATGCGCAGGAACTGGGACTCGACCTGGCCAGGTACGACGCCGCAGTGGTGGACGAGAACACCAAGGCACGGATCCGGAAAGACTCCGAAGACGGCACGGCCCTGGGGGTCACCGGCACACCCACCTTCTTCCTCAATGGCAAGAAACTGGTCCTGGACACCGAAGTGGACTTCCGGCAACTGCTCACCGACGCCGCCCGATAGGCGCGGTGCCACGCCCCGGCCCGAGTTGCTCCGACGCTATTGGAGGGACGCGGTCAGGCGGGCCAGATTGTCGAACGCCCTTTGGGCTACGGGCCGCCGGACCCAGTCGTCAAGCTGGAGTTCACGGCTGTTCACCCGGTACCCGTCTTCAATCGTGCGGATTGCGTCCACAAAGCCGCGCCCGTGCGCCAGGACCGACACCTCCATGTTGAGGCTGAAGGACCGGACATCCATGTTGCTGGACCCAATCACGGCAACCTCCTCGTCGATGGTGAAGTGCTTGGAATGCAACACCTTGGGGGCCCGGTAAAGGTAGATCCTGACGCCGGCGCGGAGCAGCGCCTCATAGTACGAACGCTGCGCGTGGTAGACCATGCTCTGGTCGCCGACCTCGGAGACGAAAAGCTCGACGCTGAGTCCCCGAGCAGCGGCCGTGACGATGGCCAGCAGGATGGATTCGTCCGGCACGAAGTACGGACTGGTGATACTGACCCGGCGCTCGGCTTTATGGATGAGCGCGGCGTAGAGCTTCAGATTGTTGTCGTTGTCAAAGCTGGGGCCGCTGGGCAACACCTGCGCGTCGATCAGCGCGGGCCCTGGGTCGGGGACTCGAGGCCGCGAATCCAGCCGCAGCAGCACCCCCGTTTCGCTGTACCAGTCTGTCGCGAAGACCGCATCCAGCTCGCGGACAACGGCCCCTTCGAGGCGCACCATCAGCTCGTGCCACCGAAGTCCGCGTTTGAGGTTGCCTTTCTTGTCGTAACTGGCGTCGATGACGTTCTGCGATCCGGTGAATCCGACTCGACCGTCGACGACGAGGATCTTGCGGTGATTGCGCAGGTCCGGCCGCTGCCACTGGCCATGGAACGGTCGCAGCGGCAGCATGGGGTGATATTCCGCCCCAGCGTCCCGGAGGTACTTTATGGTTTCTTTGCGGCCCGGGAACATGATGCCCGCCAGGTGATCAGAGAGCACCCTCACCGCGACGCCCCGCTCCCTGGCCCGGGCGAGCGCCTGGAAAAACGGTTCCGTGGTCGAATCGAGGACAAGAATGTAGAACTCCACGTGCACGTAGCTCTCGGCCGACTCAATCTCCGCGATCATGGCATCGAAGGTGCCGTCGTAGTCAGGAAGGAGCTCGGCGCTGTTGCCTTTGACCATGGGGAGCGCCCCCAGGTTGCTGTTCAGTGCCACCACCGAATGCAGCCACTCGGGCCAGTCAACACCACGGCTGACCAGTGAAATCCCCTCCGTCCGGGCCAGGACCAGGTCATTTACCTCCCGCTGCTTGTCGCGGCGGGCCTTGGGCAACTTCGAGTACCCAACAAAGAGGTACGCGACTGCACCGAGCAGCGGTATGAAGATAATGGCGAGCACCCAGGCAATCGCCGACGACGGGCGACGGTTCATCGATACGAGGACAGCTGCCACGGCCACCAGGAAAATATGGACCGCCAGCGCGAGTAGGGCGATAGTTTCGGAGTCGTTAAGAAAGTCGCGCACTCACCTGAGACCCTTCTGCCGGGGAAATAACGCCGGTCCCCCGGATTCGGGGGACCTCAAGCACGCCGTCAGACCAGTACCCTGCTCTTGAGCCTCGCAAACTCTTCCGGGCTGATGGTTCCAGCGTCCAGCAGGGCCTTCGCTTTGGAAATCTCGTCGGCGGGGCTCGTGGCAGAGACCCTGCGGATGTAGGAATCAGCTTCTTCCTGGTCTCTCCGGGAACGTTCAATCGACCGCTCGGCCATGCCCTCGCCGCGGGCGGCCAGATAGACCAGCAGTGTCACGAAGGGCAGGAAGCACAGGAAGAAGATCCAGACCGCTTTCCACCATCCGCTCAGCCCTCGGTCGCGAAAGAGGTCACCGATGATTGCAAACACCCCAAACAGGTAGGCAAAGAACACGCATGCGATGAAGAACCACCAGAAGATATCCCAAAAGTTTTCCCAGAAACTCATTTGGCTTCCCTGCTCTCATATCTTGCCGTGCCCCCAGCGAGCCGACCATGGGCTGGTTCAATAATTGTTAGCCCCTTGGCGGTGATGGCCATCATCCCCGGGGGGTGACATTCCGTGCCGGAAATCCGGACCGCACGGCTTAGACGATCCCGCGTTCCGCCGCCGTCTTAAGTGCATCGCGCCGTCCCGCTGCACCGAGTTTGCGGTAGATGGACCGTTCGTGGGTCTTGACAGTGTTGACCGAAATGAACAGCGCCTCGGCGATCTCGGCCGCAGTCATGACTGAGCGCATATAGGCCAGGACCTCGCGTTCCCGGTCGGTGAGGGTCCAGTAGGACCGTGTCCGGAGGTGCGGGTGGCTTTGCGCGTGGTGTGCCATCCGGGCCGCGATAAACGACTCATGGGTGGTGCCCCACACGGCGTGCCGAATCAACAATTCTGCGATGTCATCCCGCCGCTCGGTGAAAGGTCGCAGGACGGACTGGGGCTCGGCGCGATATACAGCGTGTTCGATCCGCTCGTGAGTCCTGGCCTCATCCCGGTTCCCGTGGGCCAGGAGCGCCTCGGTCAGACTCATGCTGGTGTCGACGCAGCGGTTACGGTGCTGACTTGTCAGTTCCCTGGCACAGCGCTGGGCGGCGCTGATTTCGCCGCCGCGACGCAGGAGTTCTGCGAGCAGCATGTCCACCAGCGGCGCGTGCCCGCCGGCACCCATTGGCTCGACGATAGCCAGCGCTGTGTCCAGGTCGCCTTTGGCTTCAGCGAGCTTCGCCCTGGCAATGGTATGAAAGTCATTCCACGAAACACCATAAAGGCCCCGATCGTGGAGGGACTCCAGCGCAGCGCCGGAGTCGGCAAGATGCGATTCGTCGCCGGAGGCAGAGTCAACCAGAACCTGGTACACAACCCCGAGCGCGCCGAGCCCGAACAGCTTGTCCCCGAGGCGCAGGGCTTTGACTAGATGGGCCCGCGCGCCCTTCAGTTCGTCCCGCCAGTAGTGCGCGATGCCGCGCGCCAGCCAGGCAGCCGCCATTCTGTCCTGCGAACTCCAGCCGCGGGCATCCGCCCTCTCCAACGCCTGTGTCGCAAAATCGTCAGCAGTCACGAGATCGCCGGCGACGGCGTACGCCAAAGCCATTTCCGCGTCGGCGAATATTTCCGCCTGCTCCGATTGCAGACCGCTGCCGTCGTCGGCCACGGCCGATTCAAGCAATACGGTTGCCTGGTGTCCGGCGCGGTGCAGCCTGAACTCAGCCTGGGCGAGCAGGAACATGCCGGTGGAAGAGGTGCCATGGTTGCCTTCCGCCGGGAGTTCGGGAAGTGCCCGTACGTCGTCGGCCGGGAGGTGCAAGTCCAACCGGCCGGTGGCGGTGGTTTGCCCCCGCTCGAAGAGACCACGGCAGCTGTCGAGCATGCCCCGCCGCGCGGCATCCAGTTCAGCGGTACGCGCCATGGCACGTTGCCTAAGGTCCGAGGCCCCGCCGCCGTCGCCATCGAGCTCCCTGCAGACGGACCTGATCATCAGTATCTCGGCGTCTGCGCTCCACTTGGCCGGGAGGTCGAGACACAATTGCTCCAGGGCGGGTGCGCCGTTCCGCAACATGTACTCCAGCCAGTGCCCTCCGATTGACACGACAGCCTGGCGGGGCGCCTGCCCCTGCAGCGCTTGGTTCACGCACTCGGAGACGTCCGCGTCCTGGTAGTACCGCGCCGCGATGCGGTGAAGACGTTCGGCAAGGAGCGGGTCCCTCCGTTCCAGTATTCGCCGGCATTGTGCAGCGAACAGGGAGTGCCACCGATACATGGATTCACCGCCGCGGTATTCGTGCTCCTCGATGAACAGACCGTTGCGGAGGCAGGACTCCAGGAGCAGGCCGCCGTCGGGCTGGCCATGAAGTTCGACAGCGAGCCGGCGGCCCAGCCAGTCGCACGTTGTAGCGCGGAGGACAAAGTCCGCCAGTGGCTGGTCCAGCTGGTCAAGCACTTCCTCAGCGATGTAATCGGACAGCGGCAGGTTCTCGGGCGGAGAGTTGGTGGTCCTGCCCGGCACATGGCGGCCCTGCGCCAGTGCGGTGAGGCTTGCGTGGACGGCAACCGGCCATCCGGCAGTCGCTCTCCAGAGAGGTTCGGCATCAAACGGTGCGTCCAGTCCCAGCGAATGGGCAACCTGGGCAACTTCATCCTGCGTTAGGGCGAGTTCAGCAGCACCGAGTTGTCCAAGACCTTCCCCAAACCTATGCCGTTCCAACTGGATGGACGGATGCCCCCTCCCGGAAAGGACCAGCCTCAGGGTGGGCGGAGCCGACGCGGCGAGCACCCCGACGATTCCACGGGCCAGCTCCGGTCCGGCCAGGTGGATGTCATCGATGACAAGCGCCATAGGCTCCGTGAGCTGTTCGAGGGCACCGAGCAGGAGGTCATAGGACGCAGCACGATCGCTGGCGAGGCCCTGATCCAGGGCCAGGAGCGCATTGTTGCCGGGCAAGGGGAGCTGGCCGGCGGCAGCCTGGATGGCCCCAACAACCCCCTGGAAAAGCCGTGCTGGTTGCGCATCGAACCGGTCGAGCGACAACCACGCGCAGGGCAGATCGCAGTTGCGGGCCCAGTCACCCAACAGGGTGGTCTTACCGTATCCGGCAGGGGCGGCGACGACGGTCAGCCGGTGGGCATCTGCGGCCGCGGTCAGGGCGCCGTCAAGCCGCGGGCGTTCCAACGCTCCAAGACCGCGCAAAGGTGGCCGGGTCTTGGAATGCGGACCCGGCACAGATGCAGACACTCGAGTCTCTCCCACGTCATTCATCGTAGAAGCGACGCAATAGGCTCCAACAGGGGCATAAGGACCTTGTGCTCAGCGCCTGGGGCAATCACTTTGGCCCGAATGGCGAAGCCTCCTGGCCCGCGAGCAATTCATCGGCCCGGGAGTACCATCAGTCATGGGCGCTAAGCAGGGAAACCGGAAGAATCCGGTCTTCGTCCGTGAACTCGACAAGGTCTCCAGACGGCATGTGTTCGTCGTCTTCGCCCTGCGCGTGGCGGTTTTCCTGGTTGCAATCCTCTTTTTTTACTTCGCTATTCCAATAGGGGGGTTCAATGACGACAATCCGGCCGGGGCATGGATCCGGCTAGGGGCCGTCCTGGTGTGTTTTCTGACCGCTCTGGCCATTGAATTGCGAATGATCATCGCGGCCGAGGTACCCCAAATACGAGCGGCCGAAGCTGTGGTTGAGAGCATATTGATGTTCCTGTGCCTTTTCGCTTTGTTGTACGTGTCAATGTCGACCACGGACCCTTCCGCATTCACTGAACCACTGAGCAGGACGGATGCCCTGTACTTCACGACGGTCACGTTCGCCACGGTGGGCTTCGGCGACATTACGCCGGTGAGTCAGCTCGCGCGGGCCGTTGTGACGGTTCAGATGATGGCTGGTCTGGGCTCCCTTGTCCTGGTGGCCAAGGTCACTTTTTTCGCGGCAGGCCGGCGGCTCCACGGGTAGTCGCCGAACGATGAGGTGCTGCCACGCCGTTGCTGCCGCCCCGTATACCGTCGGGGCAACGAAAAGGGCGCCGGTCACCCCGAACGGATGAGCGCAGACCCTGTGCATCGAACTCGGCCGCCGCGGGAATGGCCGGGTCCTGAAATTGACGTGCCGACGCCGGCTGCGGCGATCCGGACCAGCTCCCGGGAGTAGACGTGCCGTGCTCGGCAACCCCTCCCGCGGCCCGAGGATTCAATGCGGCTAGACGACAGATCACCCTGCGTGGGTGGGGTTGGGCACGCACGCCGCATGGACAATGATGATTGTCCCGACTGCCCGGCCAGGGGAACAGGAGCTTCACATGAAGATCGGCCCATTGGAAGTGATTATCTGCGCGTTTCCCAAACCGTCCATCGACGCCACCGTCGTCAAAGCACTCAGCGAGACAGTCAAGTCTGGTGCGATGGCCCTGGCGGATTTGGCCCTGGTGAGCCGGGACGGGCAGGGAATTGTGCACGTCCGTGACTTGCAGGATGATCTGCCGGCGGCATGGTCCGGCATGATCCGTGATTCCCGGCCGCTGACTCTTCTCAACGACGCCGACCTTGAGCTGGCGGCCGAGACAATCGGAAACAACGAAATAGCGCTGGTCGCCGTCGTCGAACACCGCTGGGCGCAGCGACTGTCAGAGGAGGTGCGGCGCTCAGGTGGTGTGACGGCTCTGCAGGCCAGAATTCCGCAGGAAGATGCAGTCATCGCCATCGAAGCAGATGGAGTCACCACAAGCTGAACAGTTGCACCGACAGAAGGAACCCTCTCATGCCATTTGCCAGAAGCGGCCGCCCCGGTCTGCTCGGAACGGTTTCTCGAACGGCTGCTATTTCAGGCACGCCACAGGTGACTGCCAATTCAGCAACCCGCAGCTCGGTGCGACGGGAACAGGACACAGCCCTCCAGGATGCTTTGGCCGGGAACGCGGCCCCGAGTGCCCGGACCCCTCCCGTTCCGCGGGCGCCGGCACCTCCCCCACCGGCGGGCGGAGGCGAGCTGGCGGACCAGCTGTTTCGACTCGCCGATCTGCGCAGTTCGGGCCTCCTCACTGATGACGAATTCGCTGCAGCTAAGGCCCGGCTCCTGATGTGATACCTGCCTGGCAAGCCGGGCATTCCTAACCGAAAACAGAAGTTGGAGGTGGTTCCCGTGTCGCGATCAAGCAGTCCTGCCTCGGCCCCTGCGCTGAAGGCGGTGCCGGCTCATCCGGTCTCGTCGGGCTCGAAAGTCGAGCTCGTGCTCCGAGACGCTACCGAGGCGGAGAGCCCTCATGGCACTCCATGATGATTCCAGGATCCCCGGCAGCTCGGAGCACGAAGAAATTCTGCGGTTGCGCGCGGAGGTTGCCCGGCTTCAGCTCGAACGGGACGAAGCCAAGAAGGTAAGCCCGAGGCCTCCCGGAGCGGGTTCCGGTTTGGCACGACGAATAGTTGCCATTGTCCTCGTGGTTCTGACCGGCGTCTTGGCTTGCGCCGCGGTGCCTGCCCTGTTTCTGCGCAGTGAAGTGCTCGATACCGATCGCTACGTGGCCACGGTTGCCCCCTTGGCCTCAGACCCTGCCATCCAGGCGGAGATCTCCAACAAGGTCACCACCCAGATCACCGCGGCGGTGGACATCGAGGGCATCACCCGGGACGCCATGACGGAACTCGGAAAAGTAGCACCGCGGGTCGCGTCAGTGATTAGCGGTCTGGCGCCGGCAATTGCCGAGCAGACCAAGTCGCTGATCCATTCCGCCGTCTCCAGATTCGTCGCCAGCCCGCAGTTCCAGGATCTGTGGATTCAGGTCAACCGGGTGGCGCACCAGGGAATCGTCAACCTAGCTACAGGAAACACCAGCGGCACCGTCGGTATCGACGAGAGCGGCACCGTAACGATCTCTACCAAGGAGATCATTGCCCGGGTCAAGACGCTCCTTGTTGAACAGGGGGTGGACATAGCGGCCAGGATTCCGGAGGTTAACGCGCAGATTACCCTCCTCCAGTCGCCGGAACTGGTCAGGGCCACCGAGGCGATCAGAACCCTTGACCGGACCGCCCCAATACTTGCCTGGATGACGGTGCTGAGCGCTGTGGGCGCCATCGCCGTGGCGCCGCAGGGCTGGAGACGGCGTACGACGAGCCGCGTCGGGCTGGCACTGGCAGTGGCTATGGCACTGTTGGCCGTCGGACTCGCCATTGGGCTGGACATTTTCCTCGGATCAATCCCATCGGCCACAGTTTCCCCCGCCGCGGCTGAAAGCCTCGTTGATACCCTCGTGACCCCGCTCCGAACCGGCGTGCGCTTTGTCTTTGTCGTGGGTCTGCTGATCGCTGTAGCCGCCTTCCTGAGCGGTCATTCGCGCCCGGCCGAGTTTGTCCGGCAGGGCCTTGCACGGGCCGGAGATTACCTGACTGGAAAAGTCGGCGCCGGGCAGGCCAAACCGTGGCAACGCTGGCTTGCCCGCTACCGGCGGATCCTTGAAGCCGTCATCATCGGCGTCGCCGTGCTGGTCCTCATCCTCTGGCAGTACCCGACGGCCGCGGTGGCCATCTGGACGGCAGTCCTTGCCGTGCTGGCGATTCTACTGATCGAACTCCTGTGCCGCCCTGCCGTTGTTGACGGCCATGCAACCGGCGCAGGGCAGGTCGCCGAGCCGGTGGCGGGCGGGCCGCGCGAGGCCTCGCATCCAACACGCCCCCTGCCCTGAGGAACCCGCAGGCACTTGCGGGTCACCGCGATATTAATCCGGTGCGCCGGGGTCGTGAACCGATCCCGGAGCTAGAGCGTGTCTCCCAAATAGGCTGACCGCAGGCTGGAAAAATTGGATGCGTGTCTCGTTTCCAAGTCTTTACCGCGCGGCCGACCGTTCCGGAGCCACCGCCGGTTTCGCGGCAGACGGCATCTGGGACCGCATCCAAGACGGAGCCTGACGGCCACGCCGTCGGCCGTTCCCGGGGCGGGCTGAGCACCAAGCTCCACCACGCCTGCGACGGGAAGGGCCGGCCCCTGAAGTTCATCATCGGACCGGGCCAGGGCTCGGACTCCCGGATATTCCCGCACGTGATTGACGCGATCAACGTCCCGCGGCCGGGAACCGGACGGGCGCGGACCCGCCCCGACGCGGTGATGGGTGACCAGGCCTGCTCCTCCAGGACAAACCGTTCACTGTTGCGGGCCCGGAAGATCACGGCCGTCATTCCAGAACCCAGAGACCAGACTGATCTGGCTGCGTCAATAGGGAGACACGCCCTAGGCAACTGACGGCGAAAATGCGAACAGGTCCTCCCCGGCTGCGTGCACGACAACGCAGGTGGACTCCGGCACTTCCTGCCAGGCCCCGCGAAGATCCCCCAGCGGTTCGGATACCACCAGCCGGGCATCGTCCGAGAGCTCATGAAGCGTGGGGTTGTCCGGGTACTGGACACGCAGGGTTGCGATGTCAGTACTGTGAAAGAGTGACCGGGGCTTGCCCTCGCTGGCGTAGCGGAACGCCCACGTGGTGTCGCCGTCGGTAGTTGCCACCGTCATCTGAATGGCGTGTTCGATGCCATGGCGCCGTGCGGTGTCTTCGATCAGTCCAACTGCTGCAGCGACGGCTCCGCGGGGGTCCTGTTCCAGGCCGAAGGTGAGCGCGAGATAGAAGAACATTTCCGAGTCCGTCGATCCCTCGATCTCGGGATAGAGTCCGGGCTCGACGGCCATGGCCAGGTCACGCTTCATCCTCGGGAAGTCGGTGAGGACGCCGTTGTGCATCCACAGCCACCGGCCGTGGCGGAACGGGTGGCAGTTCGTCTGTTGAACCGCCGTGCCGGTCGTAGCCCGGATGTGCGCGAAGACGCGGCCGGCCGATGCCTGCCCTGCGAGCTCACGCAGGTTGCGGTCATGCCAGGCAGGCTCCGTGCTGTGGAAGACGCCGGGAAATGGCGCGGTTCCGTACCAGCCGACGCCGAAACCGTCCCCATTGGTGGTCTCGACCCCCATACGTGCGTGTTTGCTCTGCATCACGAGCGAGTGGGCGGGCTTGTACAGGAGGTCATCCAATCGCACGGGAGAACCCGAATACGCGAGCCAGCGGCACATGTCATTCTCCTTCTACTCAGGCGGGAATCCGTCAATTCCATCACCGGGCAGGGCGGCCGCGCATCACCTCCCGCGGGTGACTCATCCGCGGCTGCCGGTGTTCCGGGTCACTGGCGAAGCACGCGCTGCTTGAGCGCGGTGAATTCCTCGGCTGTCAGTGCGCCGTCGTCCATCAGGGTCTTGGCTTGGGCGATTTGCTCCGCGGGATTGGTCCCGGCCGTTCGGGGGACGTAGTCGTCGAAGTCATCCCTGGCCACATCGTTCCGGGCCGCCTGCCGCAGGGACATGGACTGCCCGTGGGCTATTAGGTACGCCAGACCGCCGAACACCGGCAGTAAAAGCAGAACCAGCACCCAGACTGCTTTGCTCCAGCCGGTGCGCGTGGAATCAGCGAAAAGGTCCTTAACGATCAGAAATAGAACCACCAAATACGACACATAGAGAACAAACGAAATCATGAGCCAAAAGAAGTCCCAGAAAGTCATGGCCATTCCCCTCAGGAATTACACAACGCATTCAGCAGCAGCCGCCCGGATTAGACTGCACAGCCTGTAGTAGCTTGGGCGCTTATGCCCGCATCTTCCCACAGTCTTCCCGTCGTCGGAACAGTCTTCCGGCCCCGGTCCTGCCCACTTCCCGGTTGCGGGGAATAGCGGGGCCGGCAGCACCCGCCTTGAGCATATACGCGGCTGCGGCGCGGGCCGATATCACCCCCGGCGGGTGATTCATGCGCCCGGCCCGGGGCGAACGATGGTCTTACCTGCTAGTGATTGGGCTGCCAGGCGGCTGCCCATCGGAGAGGAGCTTCCAATGTCGAGACCGCAACCTGTCCTCCAGCGATTGTTGGCACTCGCAGCAACGGTCCTGCTTCTCGCCGGCTGCAGCACTCCCAGCCCGCAGGCCGGCACGTCCGCCCCGCAGCAGACCATTTCCGCAGTCTGCACTGCTGCCGACTCCTTTGCCGACGCCCTGACCGGGTTCAAAGACACCCTTATGCCGGGCGCCACGGTGGAGCAGGTCCGCGCAGCACGGGATCAGGTGGTCAAGGCCTACGACGATCTGGTCTCTGCGATCGGGAGCGAGGCCAAATCTCGTGTAGACGCCGTCAAGTCGGCTGAAGCCAAGTTCACTGCCGCCGTCAACGAGATCGGCGACGACGCAACGCTCACCGAAGCGGCCGACTCTCTTCGTGATGAAGCTGCAAACGTCCAGGCGGCGCTGAGCGATCTCGCGACTGACGTCAAGTGCTGACGCCCCGAAATCTCCGGATGCCTGCCGCCGGCGCCACTTTCAAACCCGTCCTAGCCGCATCAATCGAAAGCAGGGATGCCAAGTGAGTTTCTGGGAAACCTTTTGGGATATCTTCTGGTGGTTCTTTATTGTGTATGCAATCTTTGCCTTCCTGTATGCGCTATTCATAGTCATCGGAGACCTTTTCCGTGACCATCAGCTGAGCGGATGGTGGAAGGCCGTCTGGTTCATCTTCCTGGCCTTCGTACCCTTCTTGACGCTGTTGGTGTACATGATTGCCCGTGGCAAGGGCATGACCGAGCGGTCCATGGAACGGGCCCGTCGAAACCAAGAGAGCGCCGATGCGTACATCCGCCAGGTTGCCACCGCGAGCCCGACGGACGAGATCACGCGGGCCAAGGCCCTTCTGGACTCCGGAACTATCAGCGCTGACGAGTTCGAAAGGATCAAGACCAGGGTCATGAGCTGACGCTTCCGCGACCGCATCGCCGGGCGGCTGGAGAGCGACACCGGTCACTACCAAGGGGCCGCCGCGGCTTTTGACAATGTCCGATCCGAACGAAGGAGCGCCCCATGGGGCCGGAACCAGCGGATTCATTCCCAAGCCCCGCTCTCCCCCGTTCCGCCGCTATCCTACTCACTTTGGCCTGTGCAACGGTCGTAGCTTTCGGCCTTGCCGCGCTGCGGGGGATTGTCACCCCAGTGTTCTTTGCTTTTGTGCTGACACTCTGTGTTCATCCGCTACGGCGCTGGATGCAAGGGCACGGAGTGCCCCGGGGACTTGCCACGGGATCCACCATCGGGGCCGTCTTCGCCCTGCTGACCGGTTTCGGCGCAGTGTTGTTTGCCTCTCTCGCCCAGTTCTCCGCGCTATTGCCGCAATACGCTCCCCAACTTGAACAACTGGGCGCCTCCATCACGGAGCTGCTGGAATCCGTGGGCTTCGGCCCCGAGCAATCGCAGGCCGTCGTGCAGGGGCTTACTCCCGGGCGCATCATCGGATTCCTCGGCGGACTCCTGGGCAACATCGCCAGTATTGTGGCCGGCCTCGTGGTGATCCTGACGATGCTGATCCTCATGGCGGTCGACGGCTCGAGCATACCGGCTTTGCTGACCCATCTGAACAACCACCGGCCGGACCTGGTGACTGCTTTCAACGGCTTTGGCTGGGGCGTCCGCCGGTACATGATCGCCACCACCGTCCTTGGAGTGGTGCAGGGCCTCTTCAACTGGCTGGTCCTGGTCCTCCTGCAGATACCGGGCGCCCTGCTCTGGGGGCTGCTCTCCTTCATTTGCAGTTTCATTCCGAACATCGGCTACTTCATCGCGATCATCCCGCCCCTGTTCTTCGGATTCCTCACCGGCGGGTGGCCGACCGTACTGGCCGTCATCGTTGTTTATGGCGGGATCAACGGTGTCATCCAGTCCATCATCCAACCCAGGTACGTCGGCAATGCGGTGGCTCTCAGTGAGACATTGACGTTCGCCTCGGTGCTGTTCTGGGCCGTCATCCTGGGGCCCGTCGGTGCCATCCTCGCCGTGCCACTGACCCTCCTTGCCCGCACAATCCTCCTTGACTCCGACCCGACCATCGCCTGGTGGCGGCCCTTGACAGGGGACAAGAAGGACCTCGAGGTACTTCTCAAGGTAGAAGACGACGCGATCCGCGCCCGCCGGGCACGGCGGGGATCCAACAACACGGACCCCGGCATCCCGCCGAAGGCATGACATGCCGTCGGTTAATCCCCCGGGCCAGGTGACTGCATGCTGAGCGTCATCCCAAGCCTGCTGCTGTTCGCTCTCGCAGGGGCGATCAGCACCGTGCCTGTGAGCATCACCATCATGATCCTGCTCTCCCCCGATCCACGCCGCGGCGCAGTGCCCTTCCTGGTTGGCAGCGTTGCCGGATCAATTGTGGTGGTCGGCCTCTCGGCTGTCGGACTGCAGTTCCTGCCGCGCACGCCCGCCTGGAAGCAGGACGAGCTCTTGGCGTGGCTCGGCTTCTTGATTGGATTCTTCCTGATTGCCTACGCCCTGTACCTCTTCGGGCACAGAAGCCAGGGTGACAGCGCTGTAATGGCCAAGATGCAGACGAGATTCCAAACCGCACGCCCGTGGGAATACGTAGTCCTGGGCCTGGGACTGAATCTGCGTCCCAAGGCAATCCTGCTCGCCGTTACAGCCGGCGCGCTCATCAGCGTCCGGGAACCGCCGGCGCTCCAGGGGATTCTGTTCGTCGTCGCCTATGCCGTCGTCACGCAGTCAGCGGTCGTCGTGCCCATCGCCGCATGGATGCGTTCCCCCGAGCGGGCCGAAGTGCCGCTGGCCGCCATCTACACGTGGATTCAGCGTAACGGCCAGACAATTGCGGCGATCGCAACGCTGGCGATCGGCGTTTTAATTGTCGGCTACACCGTGGTCCAGCTCTGAACGGACCTTGCGGTACCGTTCAGAGCTGCAACGCCAGAGCGCCTGTCGTCAGACCAGGACGCTGCTCTTGATCTTTTCGTACTCGTCAGGACTGATGGTTCCGGCATCCAGAAGAGCCTTGGCTTTTGAAATCTCTTCGGTTGGGCTCGGTGCGGCCACCTGGCGGATGTACGCATCGGAGGCCTCCTTGTGCTTGCGGGACCGTTCCATCATCCTCTCGGTCATGCCCTTACCGCGGGCAATCAGGTACACCAGCACGCTCAGGAAGGGCAGGAAGGCCAGGAAAACGATCCAGACCGCTTTCAACCAGCCGTTCAGCTCTTTGTCGCGAAAGATGTCGCCAATGATCGCGAATAGCGCGAACAGGAATGCGAAGAATACGTACACACAAATGAACCACCAGAAAATGTCCCAAAAATTCTCCCAGAAACTCATGTGGCTGCCCTACTTTCAATTGATGCGGCTTTGTACGTGGACGCAGCCTCGGGTTGGAACGGAGCTAACTGCAGGTCTGGGTCGTCCCCTGTCAGCCTGACCACTGGCAGGTACAATCATTTTCTGCCCGGCGCCCCGGTAAATTCCTCATCCGAGGAGGGTTAATTCCCGCTCTAAGGGCAGGCACTGCAGTGCTCAACCCAAAATGGCGCCTTCTCCAGTACCGGAGGGTTTGGGGTCGGGTAGCCGCATCATGCGGAAGGAGGTGCCGAGGCCGGCGAGTTGTTGCTGGAGTTGCGCGTCGCTCATCGCCTGGGCGTCCTCTTCCAGGACGGTTGCGGCCTGCTGCTTCTCGGCGGGCGGGAGGACCGTGCTGGCATTGGACAAGCCGATGAAGATGGTCGAGAGCGATGCGAGCATGATGCCGCCGGCGAACGCGAGCCCCGAACGATAGACCGAATGATCCGGCGGCCGAGTTCACGCTGGCGGCCTCGCTGACCCGCTCGTCCGAGATCGGGGACAGGGTGTAGTTGTTCAGCCGGGATACCAGCAGCCCCAGGCCAAATCCTGAAATGATCAGCGGGATCAGGAGCCACCAGCCGGAGTCCGCGCGCGGCACGATCGGGACCAGCACCACCAAACCCACGACCAGGAACTGGAACCCCACCGGATGAGGCTGGCCGGGCGCCACTTCCCGGATCTCTTCCCGGCGACCAGGAACATAGTGAGTGAGAGCGAGGAGATCGACAGCCTTGCCTGCATCGCGTTGTAGCCGCGCACCATTTGCAGGTAGACGGGCAGCACGATCATCGTGCCGCCCAGGGCTATCTGCTGGGCCGCGCGCGAGTCTCTGGTTGAACGGCGCCCGCCGGGCCGCCGCCGTCGTCCGGCTTTTCCATCTGTCATCGGCTCCCGGGCTTGCCGGCTGTGCTGCTCCCCCAACGCTAGCCACTCGGCATGGCCGGCAAATCATTCCCGGGGTTTGACCCTGCAGCCAGGCTGCTAACCCTCCCCGACGTGGCGTTCCTTCTTCGCCTCGGCCTCTTCCGCCTCCACCGCCCGGTAGATGTTGCCGTGGATTTTGTCGGCGCCGATACGCTCGATCACCCCGTCCCTTGCCAGGGTGGCCCGGACGGCGGGTTTCAGCCGGGCCAGGCGCAGGGTGACGCCAGCCTCCCGGGCGAGGTCCGCGATGTCTGCCATCTTCGCGGCACCCTGGGAGTCGACGAAATTGATCCCGCCGCAGTCCAGGACGATGCCGGTGAGGCCGGACGTTGAGTGGATCATCTCGCGCAGACGATCCTCCAGTGCGTCCGCGGTGGCGAAGAAGAGGCCGCCGTCGAACCGGATCACGGCGACCCCGGGAATCACCTCGTCACCGGGGTACTCAGCCACTTCGCGGAAAACCTGCGTGCCCCGTTCCCGTCCGAGGGACGGCATCTCCGGGTGGGTGGCCACACCGACGAGCCAGATGAGCGAGAGTCCGATCCCGATGATGACGCCGGCGAGCACACCGAAGACGAGGGTGCCGACAATGGCGGCGACGGCAATCCAGAAGTCAAACCTTTGCACGCGGGCCAGCCGCCGCATCTCCGGCACGTTCATCATGCCCATGACGACGGCCTCGATGATCAGCGCCGCCAGCACAGGTTTGGGCAGGACCGAGAAGAGTGGCGCCAGGAACAGCAGCGTGAGCAAGACGGTGGCACCGGAGGTGAGCGAGGCCAGACCGGTTCTCGCTCCGGAGTGGTCGTTGAGCGAACTCGCCGACAGGCTCGTCGAGACGGGCATCCCCTTAAATACTCCCGCGGCCATGTTGGCGAACGACTGGGCAATGGACTCCTGGTTGATGTCGATCTGGTAGCGGTGCTTGGCGGCAAACGCCCGCGCATCCCCCGCGGTCTGGGAAAAGCCGATCAGGACCAGCGCCACCGCCGCGAGGGCCACGGTTCCCGCGTTGTCCCACATCAACTGGCCATCCGGGATTTCCGGCCGCGGCAGCCCGCTGGGCACGTCACCCACCAGCGCCACTCCCTTCGCCCCGAGATCGAACACCGCCTCCGCCACCAGCCCACCCACCACCAGGACCAGGGCGCCGGGAACCCTGGGCGCGATCGCCTTCAATCCGAAGACCACAACGAGCGAGACAACGCCCACGACCACGGTGCTCTGATGCGCCTCGCCCAAGGTCCCCAGCCACGACCGCAGTTCCTGGATCGGGTTGGAGCCGGTGACCTCGGTGCCAGTGAGCTTCGGAAGTTCCCCAATCACGACGTCGATCGCCGCACCGAAAAGGAATCCGGTGACCACCGCCCGCGAGAGGAATTGCGCAATCCAGCCCATCCTCAGGACGGCAATCAGCAGGAACAGGATGCCTGAGGCGAGGGTGATCCCCGCAACGAACGAGGCGACATCCGGCCCGCTGGTGATGCCGGCCGCGAGCACCGCGCTCGCGGCCACCGCCGCCAGGCCCGAACTCGGGCCCATCGAGATCTGCCGGCACGAGCCGAAGATCCCGTACACGATCGCGCCGGCAGCCGCCGCATAGAGGCCGTTCTGCAGCGGGATCCCCGCGATTCCGGCATACCCCAGGTTCTTGGGAACGATCAGGGCCGCGACGGTCACCCCGGCGATCAGATCGCCTCTCAGCCAGGCGCGGTCGTAGGTGCGGAGCTGGCCGGCGATGGGCAATCCGGTAGGGCGTCCCGGCTGCAACTTCTTCATGCCTCGTCCCCCCGGTCGCGTTTCTCTTTAGGACCCCGTGGCGGTCCTGTCCGTTCCGGGTGCCGCAGTATTGCCGGCGGTGTCGCTGCGTTGGGACTGCAGGCCGTCCGGCGGGTTGGCCGCGAGTTGGTCGGCGTCGACGGCGGCGAGGTTGCGGATCAGGACGATCAGCCAGGCGAAGACCAGCGAGGCGGCGATGAGCTCCACGGCCGTGAGATTGTAGTAGCCGACGGGGAAGTACATCACCACGGCGAAGGCGATGACCGCCAGGAACACCAGACCCAGCACGTTGAACGTCGCCGGAATCGAGGGGACCAGCGAACGCATGCGGACTATCAGGGTTCCGAACACCACGACCATGCCGGACGCTGCCGCGGTGTGGAGCCAGAATTGCTCATCGACGGGGAACAATCCCACGCAGGCGAGGAGAATTCCGATGAGGATAATGCCGCCTTCCAGCTCTCGCACCCGGCGGCGCGAGGGCGCGGTATCTGCCGTCGCTTCGAGCGTGCTGGTGGAGTATCCGGCCAGGGTTGTGACCACGGCGCCGGCAATGATCAGCGTGAGGTTGAACGCCGCCCCCGAGACGTCGGAAGTCGTGCCGAGGGCACTGAGGTTTTCCTGCCACCACTGCGGGTCTTCCGCGGTGAGCATGCTCGTCAGGACACCCGTGACGAGGAAGACGGCGAGGAGCGCGGCGAGCCGGTAGGCGTTCATTGTGACTGCCGACAGGTATGCGATGTAGGCGCTGATGGCTCCGGTGACCCCGACGAGGATTGCCGCGGCCAGGGGGTACAGCACTGCACCCACGAACGCCCGCTGGAAAATCGAGAACAACGCCAGCCAGCCGAGCAGGAAGACGCAGGCATGGGCCAGCGCGAGGGCGCCGATGTCGATGTTATGGCGTGTTCGGCCGCCCGCAGCGGATTGTGATGATCCCGGCCCCCGGCGTTGCAGGGAACCGATCACCACCGCTGCGGCACCGAGCACCGCCGTCCCGAGCGCAGCGATGTCGCCCACCGAACCCCGTCCGGCCAAGGCGACGGGTTCCCGCCCCACCAGCAGGAATGCGACCACGCCGAGGATGAGGAAGCCTGCACTGCCGATGATGAGCGCCCGCGACTCGGCCGTGACCGCACCACGTGTCTTCAGGGTTATCATCGTTCACTTCGCTTCGCCTGGGCTGTGGGGGTTCTGGAAGAGGCACCGTCGCCGGCGGCTCGTCCTGCTTTGGGCGAAACGCCGCGGTGCCTGGTCCGGTTCCGGGGTACCGCCAACGCTACGGTTGCCCCGTCCGGGTGCCGTCACCCGGAAAGGATGAAACCGTCCGGCCCAAACTTAAGGGTGGACCTCAGATATTTCTCGCCGTTCCTGCATACAAGGTGTTGAATGGTAGTAGGTCCGCGCCTCTGCCGAACTCTGCGAGGTGCTGGATTGAGTACCTTTACTTGCCGGTGTCTGGGGGTCCGGTGTGAGACGGGGTCGGCGACGCTCGAGAACCCTCTGAGACCGGGGTTCTCTCCCCCCAGCCGTCGTCGGCCCCTTTGCCCTCTGGGAACGAAAAGGGGCGGGCCAGAACCAAATGGTTCGGGCCCGCCCCTTTTTCGGGACTGCTCGCTGAGAGATCCTAGCGCCCTGCGCCGTTGGCCTTTACCGCGAGGACGGGACGATCGGCCTGGATCAAGATGCGCTGGGCATGGCTGCCCATGATGAACTTGCCCACCTGGGAGCGGTGGCGGAGTCCGATGACGATCAGCGAAGCGTTGACCTCCCGCGCGAGCTCCAGGAACTCATCGGCGAGGTCGTGCTGATAGGACGGCTGCAGCACGGACGTTGTGACGCCGGCATCCGCGGCTCGCTTCGCGGCCTCCTCGAGGAGCCCGGCAGTGGCCACGGCCTTGTCCACCAGCGCACCTTCCCGGGCCGAATTGACGATGACCAGGTCTTCGTTCCGGAGTTGCGCTTCGGCTATGCCCGCCGTGAGCGCGGCCTCTCCCGCTGGTGTGGGGACGAATCCGACTATGATGCTCATACGTTCTCCTTCTCCTTGATGTATTCCGGTGCGGGCGCTCCCGAATCGGAGACCTTCCGTTTGGCGAGCAGTGCGCGGATGCCCGGGAGCACTGCCACAAGCACAAAGACAATCAGCAGGGTCGCGGAGATGGGACGGCTGAAGAAGCCCGCCGGGTCGCCACCGAAGACCAGCAGCGAACGCCGCAAGGAGCTTTCCAGAAGCGAGCCCAGGACGAAGGCCAGCACCAGCGGTCCCGGTTCGAAGCCGAATTTCTTCATCAGGTAGCCAATGACGCCGAAGACCACTACCAAGGTGACGTCGAACATGCTGTTGTTGATGGTGTAAGCGCCCAGCAGCGTGATCAGGGCGGTGACGGGGGCCAGGATGGCTGCGCGCACGCGAAGGATCTTCACGAACAGGCCCACGAGCGGCAGGCTCATGATCAGCAGCAGGATATTGCCGATGTACATCGAGTTCACGACGCCCCAGAACAACTCCGGGTTCTCCTCGACGAGCTGCGGACCCGGGGTGACGCCCTGGATCAGGAGGGCACCGAACATCAGCGCCATGGTGGCGTTGGCCGGGATCCCCAGCGTAAGCAGCGGAATGAACGACGATGTCGCGGCCGCGTTGTTGGCGGTTTCCGGTCCGGCCACGCCTTCCGGGGCTCCCTTGCCGAAACGCTCGGGCTGTTTGGCACGCTTTTTCTCCATGGCGTAGGACGCCATGGAGGCGATGGTCGCGCCGCCGCCGGGCAGGATGCCAAGGAAGAAGCCCAGGACTGAGCCGCGTCCGATGGAACCGGATGCCTGCTTGAGATCCTGTCTCGAGGGCCATACGTTCGTTACCTTGGAGGGGGCTTTTGCCGCCCGGTGGCGCTCCTCGAGGTTGTAGAGGATTTCGCCCAGGCCGAAGACGCCCATGGCGATCGGTACGAAGTCGATGCCGTCGGCCAGCTCCAGGCTCCCGAAGGTGAAGCGGCTCTCACCGGTAAAGATATCGCGGCCGACCGTCGCCAGCAGCAGGCCCAGGGCCGCGGCGATGAGTGCCTTGGTTTTGGAGCCGCTGCTGATCGTGGCCACCAGCAGAATTCCGAGCAGTGCCAGCGCCGAATATTCGGCAGGTCCGAAGTCCAGGGCGAAACTCGCCACGATGGGCGCAAGAAAAGTCAGGCCGATGATGGCGGCAGTGCCGCCGACGAAAGAACCGATGGAAGCCAGGCCGAGGGCCGTTCCGGCTTTGCCCTGTCTGGCCATCTGGTAGCCGTCGAAGACCGTGACCACCGATGATGCCTCACCTGGAAGCTTGAGGAGTACGGAGGTGATGGTTCCGCCGTACTGTGCCCCGTAGAAAATTCCGGCGAGCATGATGATGGCGGTGACGGGTTCGACGTTGTAGGTCAGCGGGAGCAGGATGGCGATAGTTGCCGCGGGCCCCAGTCCGGGCAGCACCCCGATCAGCATGCCGATGACGACGCCGATCAGGCAGTACAGGAGATTGGTCGGCTCCAGGACGACGGCAAAGCCGTTGATCACGGGATTCAGAAAATCCACGGGGGTCTCCTAGAAAAGGTGGGGAATGGAGGTGTTGAGCGCCAGGACGAAGATGCCGTAGAACGCTGCAACGACGATGGCGCTTACCAGCAGCGTTGAGCGCCAGGTTTCGCCGCCGAGGAACCGCATCCAGATGACGCACAGGACGAGGGCGGGCAGCTCAAACCCGATAACCGGCATGAGTGCAACCATGGCGGCGAGGGTGACGAGGCCGGTGAGGGGCGCCGTGGACATGCGGGTGAACTTCTCGGCGTCCCGGTTGTGCCGCCCGACGATGAGCTGGAAAAGTCCCAGAAGCACCATGACGCAACTGATCATGAACGGCCACAGTCCGGGCTGCGGTGCGGCCGGGGTTCCCAGCCCCATTGCCACCGACAGGACTAGCGCGCCGATGCCGACGCCAAGGACCACAAGCGAGGAGGCCGAATTGGCCAGGGCACCGGCGGCCGGTGGCTTCTCTTCCTCCCACTGGGCGGCGAGCTGTTCCGGTGTGAAGTCCTCCGGAAGGTCAACAGGAATGCCGGGGGCGTCCCCGCCGGAGCGGACAGCCGCGTGGCTTCCCTCTCCGGCGGGCACTTTGGGTGTTGCTGTCACTCGGATCACTTCGTCCCGTTGAGGCTGATGCTGTACTTCTCCACCAATGCCTTGTACTTGGCGGCGTAGTCCTTCCACTGCGTGACAACTTCCTCGCCGGAGATTTCCTTCGGGGTCAGCAGGTTCTGCTCGTTGAATGCCTTGTAGGCATCCGACTTGAAGGTCTCCCGGAACGCGGCGAGCAGCTTGTCCTTCACGTCCTGCGGGGTGCCCTTGGGGGCAGCGACTGCCCGGTACTGGGCCACGGGGACGTCATAGCCCGATTCCTTGGCAGTCGGGGTGTCCGGGAGGAAGGAGTTCCGCTCCTCGGAGAAGACGAGGAGCGGGGCGACCTTGCCGGCCTTGATCTGCGGCATTGCTTCGCCGAGCTGAACCGTCGCCAGTTCCACCTGGTTACCCAGGACCGCGGTCAGTGCCGGCTTGCCGCTGTCGAACGGAACGTCAGTTCCCTTCACATCGGCCTGCTTGAACAGCACGGTCTGCGCCAGCTGGCTGCCGGTACCAACGCCGGTGGTGCCGAAGGTGATGTTCCGGCCAGCTCCGGTCACATCTGTGATCGTCTTGAATCCGGACTTTTCGCTGGCCACCAGCACGTAGTCGTCCTGGGACAACCCGGCAATGACATCGAAGTCATCGATGTTCACAGCCTCATCCGCGGTGACCGCCAGCGGGGTGATGGTGATCAGGGACGCGTTGAGCAGGATCAGGTTCTGTCCGTCAGCGGGCTTGCCGGCTACCTCTTTGCTGGCCAGGGCGCCGTTGGCACCTGGCTTGTTTACCACCGGCACCGGGGCGCCGAGAGACTTGGACGCGCCCTCGGAGATGGCCCGGGCGATCAGGTCGGTACTGCCGCCGGGCGCCTGTCCCACAGTGAGGTTGACGGGCCCGTTGGGATACTTGGCGGAATCGGCGCTCCCGCCGGCGACGTTGCCGCAGGCGGTCAGCGCCAAGAGTGTGACGGCGGACGCCGCTCCGAGCACGGTGCGACGCGAAGGGAAGTGCATCATTGGAACTCCTCGTTGGTGGTCGGGGCCTTGCCCCGGAAGCATTGTGAACCGCATCACGCCGGTTCGCTTAACCGAGTGTAGGGAGCCGCTATGATGCCTGTCTAAGCCCAAATATGCATGGGGTGATACCAGGAAGGCATCATGTTTACCTTTGACCAGCTGGCCGGCTTCATCGCGGTCGCGGAAGAACTCCACTTCGGACGCGCGGCGGAGCGCCTGCAGATGACGCAGCCGCCGCTGAGCCGCCAGATCCAAAAACTGGAGCGGAGCGTCGGCGCGGAACTCCTCGAGCGAGACAACCGGAAGGTCCAGCTCACGCACGCGGGGGTAGCCTTTCTCGACGAGGCCCGGCGCCTGCTGGCGCTCGCCGAGCGTGCCCCCGTGACCGCGCGCCGCATCGCCTCCGGCCGCTCGGGCCTGCTGCGCATCGGCTTCACTGCCGCCAGCGGCCTCAGCATCCTGGGTCCGCTGCTCGAAGAGATTTCCACGCGGCTGCCCGACGTCGACATCGACCTCCAGGAGTTGGTGACCGGCGAGCAGATCCAGGCGCTGCAGACCGGCGAACTGGATCTGGGCCTGGCCCGGCCGCCCTTTGACCGCGATGTTTTTGATTCCCACCTGCTGTACCGCGAGTCCATGGTCCTCGCCGTCCCGTCCGGTCACCGGCTGGCAGGCCTGGGCCGGGACATCGACAACGACGAGCTGAAGGACGAGCCGCTCATCATGCACTCGCCGCTGCAGGCCCGGTACTTCTACGACCTCGTGATCCGCACGTTCCCCATCCAGCACGGCAATGTAGTCCACACCGTGAGCCAGATCCTGACCATGGTTTCGCTGGTCGCCGCCAAGCGCGGCGTCGCCTTCGTGCCGCACTCCGCCACGGCCCTGGGAATCCACGGTGTTGAATTCCTGCCGTTGAGCGGCAGCCCGGGGGAACCCGTGGAACTGCACGCCATCTGGAACCGCAAGGTGGCAAACCCGGCACTGGGCCGGCTCCTGACTGAGCTCGACTACCAAATGGAGTAAATCTCTGATGATGCACAGAGAGTATCAATACATACAAAAATGAACTTAGACAGGCATGATCGCCGAGCCTACGCTGGAGGGGAACCGACCCACTCACGCCCATCTCGGCGCTCACCCGGAGGACCACATCGTGACAAAGTACACACCCCAGGAACTCGCAGACACCCTCAAGAACGGCCTGTTGTCGTTCCCCGTGACCTCATTCGATGCGCAGCTGCAATTCGATGAGGAGAACTACCGCAAGCACCTGGCCTGGCAGGCTAGTTTCCCGGTGGCGGGCCTCTTTGCCGCCGGCGGCACCGGCGAAGGCTTCTCCCTGACACCGGACGAGTCGGCAAGGGTGGTCCGTGCCGCCGTCGAGGAGGTCGGTGCACTGGTGCCCGTCCTGGCCTCAGCTGGCGGGTCCACCGCGCAGGCCATCGGCAACGCCCAGGCCGCCGAAGCGGCCGGCGCGGACGGCATCCTGCTCCTGCCGCCCTACCTGACGGAAGCGGACCAGGGCGGCTTGATCGACCACGTGGGCGCCATCTGCGAGTCCACCTCACTCGGCGTCATTATCTACAACCGCGCCAATGCCATTTACAAGGACACCACGGTGGCCACCCTGGCGGACCGCCATGAGAACCTGATCGGTTTCAAGGACGGCGTGGGCGATCTTGAGCACGACGCCCGCGTCTACGCCAAGCTCGGCGACCGCCTGTTCTACCTCGGGGGCCTTCCCACTGCGGAGACGTTTGCCCTGCCGCTGCTCCAGCTGGGCATGAGCACCTATTCCAGCGCGATGTACAACTTCGTCCCGCAGTTCGCCCTGGACTTCTACCAGGACGTCCGCAACGAGGACCGCGTTGCCGTCAACAAGAAGCTCAACGACTTCGTGATCCCCTACCTGGACATCCGCGACCGGGTGAAGGGCTACTCCGTTTCCATCGTGAAGGGCGGCCTCGACGCGATTGGCCGCTCCGCCGGCGGAGTGCGCCCACCCCTGCAGAACCTCGCACCGGAGGACCTCGCCGACCTCACAGCCCTCATCGCAACCCTTTCCTAGGAGGACGCACCGTGACCCTCAACGGACACTCACTGATCGCAGGCCAGCCGGTACCCGGGGACGGCAAGACCGCCCATGGCTACAACCCCGTCAACAACGAGCAGCTGGAGCCCGGTTACTCGCTGCTGACCGAAGGACAGCTCGCGACGGCGACCTCCGCCGCCGCCGCAGCCTACCCGTCCTTCAGCACCCTTGACCCGGAGACCCATGCGGGCTTCCTGGAGGCCATCGCCGATAACATCGAGGCGATCGGCGAGGAGCTCATCACGCGTGCCGGTCTCGAGACCGGCCTGCCGGCCGCGAGACTGCAGGGCGAGCGGGCACGCACCGCCGGCCAGCTCCGCCTCTTCGCTGCGGTTGTCCGGCAGGGCGATTTCCGCGGCGTCCGGGTCGACCCCGCACTGCCGGACCGCGCTCCCCTGCCGCGGGCTGACATCCGGCAGCGACAGATCCCGCTGGGTCCGGTGGCAGTCTTTGGCGCCAGCAACTTCCCGCTGGCCTTCTCGACGGCGGGCGGGGACACCGCCTCCGCCCTCGCCGCCGGCTGCCCGGTGGTCTTCAAGGCGCACAACGCCCACCCGGGCACCGGCGAGCTCGTCGGCCAGGCGATTGTCAAAGCCGTCAAGGACTTCGGCCTCCACCCGGGCGTGTTCTCCCTTATCTACGGACCCGGCAGCAGCATTGGCCAGGCCCTCGTCGCTGATCCGGCGATCAAGGCCGTCGGCTTCACCGGCTCACAGTCAGCCGGCATCGCCCTGATGCGCACCGCCGCCGCGCGGCCGGAGCCGATTCCCGTCTACGCGGAAATGTCCTCACTCAACCCGGTCTTCGTCTTCCCCGGAGCCCTCGCCGGCGACGCCGATGAAATCGACGCCCTGGCGTCCCAGTACGTTGCGGCCGTCACGGGCAGCTCAGGACAGCTGTGCACCTCCCCCGGGCTGCTGTTCGCGCCCACCGGTGCGGCGGGCGATAAATTTGCCGCCGCCGTCGGCCGGGCTGTGGCCTCCTGCGCCGGGCAGACCATGCTGACCGCGGGAATCGCCGGATCCCGGAACTCCGGCGCGGAGGCGCTGGGCTCCGCCGACAATGTCAGCGTCCTCGGGCTGGGCGCCGAAGGTGCCACCGAGAACGCCCCGCCCCCCGCCATCTTCGGCACCAGTGTCGCCGAGTTCGTGTCCAACCCCGTGCTGCACGCGGAGGTCTTCGGCGCCGCCAGCCTGGTGATCCGGTATTCGGACACCAAGGAACTCATCGACGCCGCCAGCCGGCTCGAGGGTCAGCTCACCGCATCCCTGCAACTCGCCCCGGCCGACTACCGGTCGGCGGCGCCCCTCGTGCCGGTACTGGAGCAGAAGGTCGGCAGGATCATCGTCAACGGCTGGCCCACCGGCGTCGAGGTCGGGCATGCCATGGTCCACGGCGGCCCGTTCCCCGCCACCTCGGACACCCGGACCACCTCCGTGGGCACCCTGGCCATCAACCGCTTCCTGCGGCCGGTCGCGTACCAGAACCTGCCCCAGGAACTGCTGCCGGCGCCGCTCCGGGACGGCAATCCGTGGCGGCTGAACCGCCGAATCAACGGCGTCGTCGACACTGCTGCAGCAACCGAGAAAGCGGAGGTCAACGCGTGACCACGCAGCCCACCATTGCCCATGTCGAAGTCGTTCCCGTCGCGGGCCACGACAGCATGCTGATGAACCTTAGCGGCGCGCATGGCCCGTTCTTCACCCGCAACATCGTCATCGTGACCGATTCGGACGGCCGCACCGGCCTCGGTGAAGTGCCCGGCGGGGAGAAGATCCGCAGCACCATCGAGGAGGCGGGCAAGCTGATCGCGGGCCGGCCCGTGGCACGTTACCGCTCGTTGCTGCGGGAAGTCTCGACGGCCTTTGCGGACCGCGACGCCGGCGGCCGGGGTCTGCAGACCTTCGACCTGCGCACCACCGTGCACGCCGTCACCGCCGTCGAATCAGCACTGCTGGACCTCCATGGCCAGTTCCTCGGCGTCCCCGTCGCGGAACTCCTGGGCGACGGGCAGCAGCGCGGCTCGGTACCGATGCTCGGATACCTCTTCTTCATCGGCGACCACACCCGGACGGACCTGCCGTATCTGGTGGAGGAAAACCCGGCAGACCGCTGGGAGACGCTGCGCCGGCAGGAGGCCATGACCCCCGAGGCCGTGGTGGCCCTGGCTGAAGCCGCCCAGGAACGCTACGGCTTCAGCGACTTCAAGCTCAAGGGCGGTGTGCTCTCCGGCGACGCCGAGGTGGACGTGGTCACTGCCCTGGCCCGGCGCTTCCCGGAAGCGCGGATCACGCTGGATCCCAACGGCGCCTGGCTCCTGGACGAAGCCGTCCGCCTGGGCAAGCGGATGCAGGGCGTGGTGGCCTACGCCGAGGACCCCTGCGGCGCTGAGGGCCGGTTCTCCGGCCGCGAGGTGATGGCGGAGTTCCGCCGCGCCACCGGGCTGAGAACGGCCACCAACATGATCGCCACGGACTGGCGCGAGATGTCCCATGCCATCCGGAGCAACGCCGTCGACATCCCCCTGGCCGACCCGCATTTCTGGACCATGCACGGCTCGGTCCGGGTGGCGCAGCTATGCCACGAATTCGGATTGACCTGGGGCTCGCACTCGAACAACCACTTCGACATCTCCCTGGCCATGTTCACCCACACAGGAGCGGCCGCCCCGGGCGAGATCACGGCGCTGGACACGCACTGGATCTGGCAGGACGGCCAGGGCCTCACCCGGGAACCGCTGCAGATCCGGGACGGCGCGATCGAAGTTCCGGCGGCTCCGGGGCTTGGAATCGAGCTGGACCGCGCCGCTCTGGACAAGGCACACCAGCTGTATCTGGAGCACGGGCTCGACGCCCGCGACGACAGCATGGGCATGCAGTACTACGTCGACGGCTGGACCTTCGACCCCAAGCGGCCCTGCCTGGTCCGCTAGTCGGCGCGGCCCAGGTCGCCCCTGAAACCCCGCACGGCCGTCTCCCCTCGCAACCGGAGCCGGCCGTGCGGATTCCCATGTCCGGCCGGAAACCGGCCCGCAGCTACCTTCGAAGGACCAATTTTGGGCGGCGTTGTCTCAGGAATCCTGATTGTCTCCGCAGTCATCGCCGTCGGCTATTGCGCCGCGCGGCTGCGGATCCTGGGGCCCGAGGTCCAGGGCGCCCTCACCCGCACCGCCTTTTACGTCACCAACCCCGCGCTGCTGTTCACCGTCGTCGCCGGAAGTGACATCCGCGCCGCGCTGGGCACGGATGCCCCGCTGGCGCTGCTGTCCGCGGCGGCCGTGGGGGTTCTCTACTGCCTGCTCAGCTTCCTTTTCTTCCGGCGGCCCGTCGCCGAGACCGCCGTCGGCGCCATGGCCAGCAGTTATGCCAACGCCAACAACATCGGCATCCCCGTGTCGCTCTACGCCGTCGGAACCGCGCAGCACGTGGCCCCGGTGCTGTTGGTGCAGATCCTGGTCATGGCCCCGTTCTACCTCACCGTCCTGGGACTGGCCGGGGGCTCCAGGATCTCCTGGAAAAGGCTTCTGCTGCAGCCGTTCGCGAATCCGATGATCATCGCGTCCGGGCTGGGCGCCGCCGCCGCCCTGACCGGCTGGAACGCACCGGAGCTGCTCCAGAAACCCATCGATATGCTCGCCGGCGGGGCCGTCCCCATGGTCCTGCTCGCTTTTGGCCTCTCCCTGGCCGGCAAGGCGCCCCTGCAGAAGGGGGACGGCCGCACCGAGACACTGGTCGCCACCGCCCTCAAGATTGCCGGGATGCCGCTCATCGTGTGGGCGCTGGGCCGCTTCGTCTTTGGCCTGGAGGGCCAGCACCTGCTGGCGATCGTCATCATGGCGGCCCTGCCCACCGCCCAGAACGTGTTCCTCTTCGCTTCCCCTTACGGGCGGGGCATGACGATGGCCCGCGACGTGATCCTCTGCACCACCATCCTCAGCGCCGGAGCGCTCCTCGTCGCCGCCTGGCTGCTCGGCTAGGGTTTTTTCCAGAAATACTTGTTATACAAGTTATTGACTTGTATCCTAAGTAGGTGCGGGGCGGTGAAGCCCGGCAATACTTCCAGGGAGAATCCATGACCAGCGTAGATCTGATCCGCCACGTAAAACTTTCCACCGCGCGGCTGCCGCTCGCCGTCCCCATCAGTGACGCGAAAGTCTTCACCGGGCGCCAGAAGCCCATGACTGAAGTTGTCTTCCTCTTCGCCGAAATCACCACCGAGCAGGGCCACAGCGGAATCGGCTTCAGCTACTCCAAGCGCGCCGGAGGCCCGGCCCAGTACGCCCACGCCAAGGAGGTCGCCGAAGGGATTATCGGAGAGGACCCGAACGACATCGGCAAGCTCTACACCAAGCTCCTTTGGGCGGGTGCGTCCGTCGGCCGTTCCGGCGTCGCCACGCAGGCACTCGCCGCCATTGACATCGCGCTCTACGACCTCAAGGCCAAGCGCGCCGGACTGCCGCTGGCCAAGTTCCTCGGCTCCTACCGCGACTCCGTGCAGACCTACAACACCTCCGGCGGCTTCCTGAACGCCTCGCTCGACGAGGTCAAGGCCCGCGCCACGACCCTTCTGGACGACGGAATCGGCGGCATCAAGATCAAGGTGGGCCTGCCGGACACGGCCGAGGACCTCCGCCGTGTGGCCGGTATCCGCGAACACATCGGCTGGGACGTGCCGCTGATGGTCGACGCCAACCAGCAGTGGGACCGCGCCACCGCCCTGCGGATGGGCCGCCAGCTGGAGGAATTCAACCTTGTCTGGATCGAGGAGCCCCTCGACGCCTACGACTTCGAAGGCCACGCACACCTCGCCCAAATCCTGGATACCCCCATCGCCACCGGCGAAATGCTGGCTTCCGTCGCCGAACACCAGGGCCTCATCAAGGCCAACGGCTGCGACATCATCCAGCCCGATGCGCCGCGCGTCGGCGGCATCACCCAGTTCCTCCGCCTCGCTGCCATGGCGGATGAGCGCGGCCTGGGCCTGGCCCCGCACTTCGCGATGGAAATCCACCTGCACCTCGCCGCAGCCTACCCGCGCGAACCGTGGGTGGAGCACTTCGACTGGCTGGATCCGCTCTTCAACGAACGCCTCGAAACCAAGAACGGCCGCATGCTGGTTCCGGACCGTCCCGGACTGGGCATCACGCTCAGCGACCAGGCGCGGGCCTGGACGACCGAATCGGTGGAATTCGGCAAGTAACCTTGTACTCATGAGCCGGAACCTGACCGCGGACCTCGCCGCCGATCTTCGCATGCGCATTGTCGATGGCGTCATCCAGCCGGGAGAGAAGCTTCCTAGCGAAAACACCCTGATCGGCGAGTTCGGCGTCAGCCGGACAGTGGTCCGCTCCGCGCTCACCCGCTTGCAGGCCGAAGGGCTCGTCGAAACCGAACGGGGGCGGGGCAGTTTTGCGCTGACCCCTCCCCCGGCGGACGCGCATCCGGTGCCCGGAACCCGGCCGGTGGTCAGCCTGGAAGACCGCGCCAAGCTGCTCGAGTTCCGCATCGGCGTCGAGTCCGAGGCTGCCGCCCTGGCGGCCGGGAACCGCTCGGAACGGCAGCTGCAGGCGGTCCGGACGGCGCTGGCGGAGTTCATCGCCAGCGGGAGCCACCCGGCGCACGCCATGAAATCCGACTATGAGTTCCACCGGGCCATCGCCGCCGCCACCGGGAACCCGTTCTATTCCGACTGCCTGGCGGCGCTGGGACAGACCATGATCGCCATGCCCCGGACCCGCCTCATGACCGGCGGCGAGCACCACGTGCGGGAGCATTTCGAGCAAGTGGTGCTGGAACACGAGTCCATCTACGCCGCCATCGCCGAGGGCGACGGAGCGTCGTCGTCGGCCGCCATGCGCAGCCATCTGGCAAACTCCCGTCGCCGGCTCCGCACGCCCGCTGCCGGGCGCCGGGCCGACAGCTAGGGACTGACCGGATGCAGTCTGCGGACACCGCTGTCACCGACCTGGCAACCGCCACGACGAAGTTCTTCCGGCGGGTGCTGCCCATCATGCTGGTCATGCTCGTGTGCAACCAGCTCAACCGGTCCAACATCGGCTACGCCCAGGCACAGCTGGAAGCAGACGTGGGCATCGGTGCCGCAGCCTACGGCCTGGGCGCCGGACTGTTTTTCATCGCCTACGCCATCTTCGAACTGCCCAGCAACGTCATGATGGAGAAGTTCGGGGCGAAGATCTGGCTCTCCCGGATCATGGTCAGCTGGGGTGTCGTCTCTTTCCTGATGGCGTTCGTGCAGAACGAGACCTGGTTCTTCGTCCTGCGGTTCCTGCTGGGCGCCGCCGAGGCCGGATTCTTCCCAGCGGTCATCTTCTACTTCGCCCGATGGGTGCCGGCAGGCCAGCGCGGCAAGGCCACGGCGATCTTTATCGCTGGATCCTCAGTCGCCGCCGCCATCTCAGGGCCCGTCGCCGGAATGCTGCTCAGCCTTCACGACGCTCTGGGCCTGCGCGGCTGGCAGTGGCTGTTCGGCTTCGAAGGCCTGCTCTCCGTGGTGGTCGGGATAACCGTGTATTTCCTGCTGGACGCCACAGTCCAGGACGCCAAGTGGCTGAGCCGCGGTGAAAAGTCCGCCCTGAGCGCTGCCATCGCGGAAGAGGACGCCCGGCACGACGGCGCCAGGGCAGGACGTGCCAGCCGCTGGAAGATGCTCCTGGATCCGCAGATCCTGCTGCTGTGCGGCATCTACTTCGCCATCCAGCTCTCGGTCTACGCCAACACCTTCTGGCTCCCGAGCATCATCAGGCGGATCCCGGGAACCACGGACCTCAGTGTCGGATTCCTGTCCTCCATTCCGTGGGTGTGCGCCATCGTTGCCATGTACTTCATGGCCAGGTGGCAGGACAAGGCGATGTCCAAGCGCCCGCTGTTGGTGGCTGCGCTGCTGGTCGCCGCTGCCGGGACGCTCGCGGCGGCCGTCGCCTCCCCGGTCCTGGCGCTGGTTTTCCTGTCCGTCGCCGCGATGGGCTTCAAGAGCGCATCCCCCCTGTTCTGGACCATCCCCCAGGCCGGCCTCCATCCGCTGGTCCTCGCTCCGGCGATCGCCATCATCAACTCACTGGGCAACCTGGGCGGCTTCGTGGCGCCCTTCGGATTCGGGATCATCAAGGAACAGACGGGAATCGTGGCGCCGGGGCTCTTCGCCTTGGCCGCCGCCTCCACGGCCGCCGCCGGCCTGGTTTATTTCCTCAGGGAACGCAGCACCCACAGCGGCTCCCGGGCACAGGACGGGGCCGGGCGGACTTCCCGGGAAGCCGTCACTGCGCCGTAGCCGTCCGCACCGCCTCGCGCAGGGAAGTTGCGGGCCGGCCGATGAGCCTGCGGAGGTCACCGCTGGTCACGAGCAGTTCACCGCGCGCGATGCCCCGGTCGCTGTCCGCGAGGATGGCCGCGTAGCCCGCGGGCAGTCCGGCACCCACCAGCAGTTCCGCGTATTCCTGCACGGGCAGGTCACGGTAGGTCACCGGCCGGCCGGCGGCGGCACTGACTTCCTCAGCCAGCTCGCTGAGGGTGAAAGGCACATCGCCGCCGAGCTCATGAACCTTCCCGGCCTGGTCATCGCGGAGAAGCACCGCCGCGGCGGCGCGGGCATAGTCGGCGCGGGTGGCCGCGCTGACCCGCCCGTCTCCGGCGCTGCCGAGCACGGCGCCGTGCTGGAGGTAGCTGCCCAGCTGGTCCGTGTAGTTCTCCAGGTACCAGCCGTTGCGGAGCAGTGTGAACGGCAGTCCGGACGCCGACAGGGCCTCTTCCGTGGCCTGGTGTTCCGCCGCCAACTGCATGTCCGTGCGGTCGGCGTTCGCGATGCTGGTGTAGGCGATCAGCCCGACGCCGGCGTCCTTGGCCGCCTCGATGGCATTCCGGTGCTGCTCAAGGCGCTGGCCGACCTCACTGCCCGAGATCAGCAGCACCTTGCCGGCACCAACAAAGGCGTGCCGCAGGGAGGCCGGGTCCTGGTAGTCGATCTGCCGGACCTGGACGCCCCGGCCGGCGAGGTCTGCGACCTTGCCCAGATCCCGGCCGGCGGCCACGATCTGCCCCGCGGGTAGGCCGCTCTCGAGGAGGGCTTCAACAACGAGGCGCCCGAGCTGTCCGGTGGCGCCGGTGATAACGATGGTCATGATGGTCCTTTCACGGGGATGGCTGACATCCATACCAACGGCACCGAAACGGCAATACTTCCCGAAAGAGAGTACGCACTTTGAAGTAAGGTACTGCTATGAAAGTAAGTACAGACGTGGCCCTGCTTCCGCTGCAGGGCGCGGATGGGATCTTCCCCGCCGGTTGTCCCAGCCGGACGGTCCTCGATCACGTCTCCAGCAAATGGGGCGTGCTGATCCTGGTGGCGCTGTGGAACGGCCCGCAGCGCTGGAGCGAACTGCGGCGCCGGGCCGAAGGCATCAGCGAGAAGATGCTGGCCCAAACCCTCAAGACGCTGGAAGGGGACGGCTTGCTCCATCGCGATGCCCAGCCGGTCATCCCGCCCAGGGTCGACTACAGTCTCAGCGACCGTGGCCGGGAACTTGTTGCCGTGCTCCTCCCGCTGGTGACCTGGATTGCGGAGCACGCCGACGAGATCGTCAACGCCCCCGGCGCCGCCGGCTCTGCGGGAACCGCAGAAGCCGCGAACAGGCCAGCAGCGCCGTGACGGAACTCGATCTTGACGTGCGCTGGTACGCGGGGACGAGGTCCGGCCGACGCGGCGCGGCCGCGCCGATCCAGGTGCACCCGGCCGCGGCCGGCACGGTCCTGCTCCGGCAGAGCATCGAGACGAATTTTGAGGCACCGTTCCTCTACCTGCTGTTCGGTGAGGACCGTGCCTTCCTTCTAGATACGGGCGCGACGGCGGACGCCACCGGATTTCCGCTTCGGGCGACGGTCGACACCCTCATAGACGGCTGGCTGCGCGCGCGCCCCAGGGACGGTTACGAACTCATCGTCGCCCACTCGCACGCCCACGGGGACCACGTCGCCGGGGACCGGCAGTTCACAGACCGGCCGCACACCCGGGTCGTGGGACATTCCGCCGAGGACGTTGCCGCGTTCTTCGGGATCGACGACTGGCCCCGCGGCAGAGCCCGCGTGGACCTTGGCGGCCGGGTGCTTGAGGTGATCCCGACGCCGGGGCACCATCCGTCCGCCGTCGCCATTTATGACGAGGACACGGGCATGCTGCTCACGGGGGACACGGTCTATCCCGGCCGGCTCTATGTGCAGGATTTTCCGGCCTTCCAGGATTCGCTGCGCGCTCTCTGCGACTTCAGCGCGGCACATCCCGTCAGGGTGGTTCTTGGCGCCCACATCGAAATGTCGGCCCGGCCGTTCAGGGACTTTCCGCTCGGCTCAACCTGCCACCCCGGTGAAGCTCCCCTCCCGCTGACGGTCGCGGACCTGCACGCGATCCGGGACGCGGCCGCCCGGACCGCCGGCCGCCCCGGGGCGCACCGTTCCGCGAACTTCATCATCTGGAACGGGCCCTGCCGGCTGGAGTCCGCTTTCCAGGCCGTCCGGCTCCTGCTCGTCCGGGCTTTCGGCCTGCTCCGGGCACTGGGCCGGTAGCGCTGTCCCGGAGGGTTGGTCAGTGGCGGCAGGTCACGGCAGCGGGCCCGTGGCCAGGGAGGACCGGTGGAAGTCCGTGCGCCACACCCAGGCGGCTTGTTCGCCGCCGTCGGTAACGACGTATTCGGGCCAGCGGTCAAACGCCGAGCAGGGGTGCGATATCCCGAAGTCAACTACGTCGGTGACGTCCAGTCCGCTCACCCCGGTGAGGACTGCATGGTGGTCGAACAGGTTCCGCACGACGGCGGTTGCCCCGTCCCTGAGGGCGCCGTCCGCGGTGCGGGCTGACAGCAAAACCGGCAGACCGGCGTCGTAGGGAAGGTCCCGTTTGCCGGCCCCGACGACGGCCATCCCCGGTTCAGGCGTGGACAGGACCACGGCCCGGACCGAAACCGCGGGAACCAGGCCCGGCACCGGGCTGACGCCGGCGTAGGTGCCGTGATCGTGGGTGACATAGCAGCCGGACCGGAGGATCCTCCGGGTACCGGGCACCAGGCTGTCGTCCGGAAGGTACGCCACGACGCGGTCCGGGAAGGCGGACCCGCCCATGGAGTAGATGGGGGCGGCTGTCTCGAAGTACTGCGCGGCGCCCAGATACACATCCCGCACCAGCCTGCAGTGCCGGTCGACGGCGTCGACCGTGGACTCCGACCGGCTGTTGGGCACCACGCCTTCGTAACCGGCAACACCGACGAGCCGGAGGCCGGGCGTCCCCTGGACCAGCCCTGCCAGGCGAAGGGCATCGTCGAGGCTCCGGGTACCCGTGCGGCCGTCCGGTGTCCCGACGTCGATCAGCACCTCCAGGCTGACGGCGGCCCCGGCGAAGACCCGGGCTGCCGCCTCGACACCGGCAGCAGAATCCACGAAGCACCGGATTTCCCGTCCGGAATCTTCCTCCAGCCAGGACCGGAGGCGCATCAGGCCGTACCGATCGACGACCTCGTTGGCCACAAGAACGTGCCGGTGTCCCCAGCCCAGCGCCGAGGCGACCTGGTCCGCGGTGGCGACGGTGACACCGACGGCGCCGGCAGCCACCTGACGGGCAATGACCGGCGCGGACATCGTTGTCTTGACGTGGGGGGCCAGCTCCACCCCCCGCTGCCCGCACCAGGAGGCCATCACCCGGATGTTGTTTTCGAGGGCATCGATATTGAGCCGCAATTGTGGATACGCCGGGGCGGCTGGCATCCCCGCCGCCGCGTTGTCATCGGGGACACTCTGGGGCTGATTCGGGCTGCTCACGGGGCTATTGTGCCATGACGCCCGCCAAAATCGACCTGCCAAACTCGAGCTGCCAGGTTTGCCGCCCGGGAGGATAATGGCACCGAGAGCCAGCAGCCGCTGCGGACGGGAGGGGACCGAATGCAAACGCCGCCGCGCATCACGGTGGAGGTGCCCGTACTCACCATTGGCGCCGGGACCGCTGACTACGAGGAACTGGGCAGCCAGGTCGACGCGCTGCGCAGGCAGCGGGGGCTGCACCTGACCCTGCTGCACATCGGCGTCCTCGCGGACTTCGCCCGGGACATCGCGGAGTGGACCAGGGGCATCACGACCGCCGAGGACGCCGCAGGCACGGCGGTCTCCTGGTTGGAGGAGCTGCCCGTGCTGGGAGGCTTCTCCGGGACGTCCGAGCGGCTGGTCCTGCTGGGCGGCGGGCGCGTCAGCGGGCTGGAAGTGGAAGTGCCCCAGCATGTGCGGGACTACCAGGTTTCCCTCGTGACGGCGCTGCATGAACTGTTGGACGAGCTGCTGGTGGACAACGTCGATGACTTCATCCTCGGCTCACCCGCCCTCGGTTTCAGGTACCCGCACTGGACACCCCACATCGCCGTCGGCCGCCCCAGATCCCGGGGCCGCGGACCGTGGCCAATCACCCCGTTGGCCATCGACTTCGGCGCATCACGGATCCGGAACCGCCAGTTCCTCCCGGCCAGCGGCGCCGGAGCAGGACCGGACCAGGACCCCGCGCCGCCCCGGACAGAAGGTGGGCAATGACAGTACGGAGCGCTGGTATTCTCCTGTACCGCCGGGGCGGTGGAGGCGACGTCGAGGTGTGGATAGCCCATATGGGCGGACCGTTCTGGGCGCGCAAGGATGCCCGCGCCTGGTCGATTCCCAAGGGCGAGTACCTTCCCGACGAGGACCCGCTGGCCGCCGCCGAACGTGAGTTCGCCGAAGAAATGGGAACTCCTGCGCCATCCGCCGACTACTGCGAACTCGGCGCCTTTCGGCAACCCTCAGGAAAGATCATCACGGTCTTTTCGGCCGAGTCCGACTTCGCTCCCGAACGGATCGTGAGCAACACCTTCGCCCTGGAATGGCCGAAGGGATCCGGCACGGTCCGCAACTACCCCGAGGTTGACGACGCCAGGTGGACCGGGGTGGAGGAAGCCCGCACCAAGCTGGTCAGCGGCCAGCTGCCGATCCTTGACGCGCTGATCCAACATCTGGAGCGCCGCGGCACCTGATGGCGGCGTCCCGGCCGCCTCCCTGACCGCCGCCTGCCATTGCTGGCCCGGCAGCGGACTGCCATCCTTGGGTAATCCGCACTCCCGGAAGCGAACGAAAGGGAATAACGATGCCGCTCTATCTGTCGAAGTTCAGCTATACCCCTGAGACGTGGGCCAGGATGATCAGCAACCCGGAGGACCGCGGCAAAGCCGCCCAGGCGTACATCGAGTCGGTCGGTGGTAAGCTCCACGGCTTCTGGTATGCGTTCGGCAGCCACGACGGCTACAACCTGTGGGAGGCCCCGAACAACGTGTCCATGGCCGCGGTGGCGCTGGCCATCACGGGAGGCGGAGCACTGAGTTCGCTGGAAACAACAGTGCTGCTGACAGTCGACGAAACTCTGGACGCCCTGCGGATGGCCGCGGAGGTCGGGTACCGGGCTCCTGGCACCTGACGTTCCCGTCCCACGCACAGAGAGGACTCCCCCGATGAGTGCAATCGAACCGACCGGGCGGCGTGAGCTGTCTGCCGTCCACCGCGCAGCGAGCCTCAAGGAGCGCGTCTACATCAGCTTCACCAGCCTGGCTGTGGTGCTGGCCCTTCGAAGCCACGCAGACGAGACGACGCCCGCTGCCGCGGCCGTAACCCTCAGCATCGTGGTCGTTGGTTCCCTGCTGGGGATCTTCGTTGCCGATCTGCTCAGCCATCTGACGGTTCACGCCCAGCTCCCCAGCGGTCCGGAACTGCACCACATGATTGCCGTCAGCACCGAGTCCCTCAGCGTCCTGGTGACTCCGCTGCTGCTCCTCACGGCGGCCGGCCTCGGCCTCTGGTCGACTGCCGTGGCACTGCAGTGGGCAACCGTCGTCCTTGTCGTGACGCTCCTCGTCGTCGGCTACCTCGCGATCCGGCGGCTCGATCTGCCGGTCCGCCACAAAGCCCTGATCATGTTCGCCGAAGTAGTGTTGAGCCTGGTGGTCATCGGGCTCGAACTGCTGGCGCACAATCTCTGACAGCGGCACCGCGGACCGCCCCGGCCGGGGAACAAGCCTGGCTTCCATTCGTTGGGGTGGGTAGCGGCCCAACACCCACCCCCACCAAAGGAGACTGCTTGCTGATCGTGCTCATCGGAATTGACGGTTCAGGAAAAACGACGGCGGCACGCGGCCTGGTTGATGCCGCCCGCGACGCGGGGAACGGCGCCCTGTTTCTCGGCAATTATGCCGGTCGCCGGCAGATGTCTCTTATCAGTGCCAGGCTCGGGGTTCACCTGCCCGCGCGGCTGGCGGACGTTATTGAAACGGCAGTCCGGACGTTTAACGTCCTGAATTCACACCGCCGCGCCGGGCGCTTTCACGGCCTGGTGGTCATGGACCGGGACCTGCATTGCCAGCTCGCGCTGCGCCGGATGTACGGACTGCCCCGCGGACGTGTGCTGCCGTTCCTGATCCGCGCACTCCCCCGGCCCGATCTGCTCATCTACCTCGACATTGACCCGCGCGTGGCGCACGAACGGATCCTCGCGCGGGGCACCGATTCCGAGCGCTTCGAAGACCTTGAGTCCTTAGGCGAGGCCTACCGGTCACTCCCGGAATTCCCGGGGTTTACCAGAATCCCCGCCGACGGGCAGCCGGCCGAGGTGCTGGCCCGGCTGCAAGCCGCCATCACCCGTGCCTGCGGAGGGCCGGCCGGGGAGCACTCCCCCGCCGGCCCCGCCTGACGTCCCACGGACCGGGAACCCGGCCGGGCCCCGGCACCTAACGTGCGAGGTATTCCTCGTGCTGCCGGTGCGCTTCCGCGACCAGCGCCCGGATCTTGTCAATGTCCTTGGCCTTGTTCCGGTACTTCGGATCCATGGCCAGAATCTGTGACTCTTCATCGGTCAGCATCCGGTATATCCGCTCACGTTCGGACGAGTCAGCCGTGTATTCCAGGTCAAGGTAATTGACGGCATGCCGGCGCGCATTGTTGATGGAGGTCTGGGCTTTGCCGGCCTTGCTCAGCAGCGACGCCACCACGGTCAGGACCAGCACCCCAACGATGACGGCCAGGGAGGTGGCCGTGGTGATCTCGATGACGGGAACCGGCTGGCCGCCGTTGATGAACGGCAGGTTGTTCTCATGCAGGGCGTGGAGCACCAGCTTGACGCCGATGAAGGCAAGGATGACCGCCAGACCGTACGCAAGGTAGATGAGGCGGTCCAGGAGCCCGTCGATCAGGAAGTACAGCTGGCGCAGACCCATGAGGGAAAACGCCGTGGCGGTGAAGACGATGTACACGTTCTGGGTCAGCCCGAAGATCGCCGGGATTGAATCCAGGGCAAACAGTATGTCGGTTCCCCCGATGGCCACCATGACCAGCAGCATCGGCGTCAGCGCCTTCTTGCCGTCCTGGATGGTGAAGAGCTTGTCCCCGTCATAGTGGTCCGTGGTGTGGAAGAACTTCCTGGCGATCCGGATCATGAAATTATCGGCCTGGTCCTCGCCGTGGGCGTCCGGCCGGAGCAGGTTGCCCGCGGTGATCAGCAGAATCAGTCCGAAGATATAGAAAACCCACGCGAAGGAATTGATGAGCGCGGCGCCGAGGAAGATGAATCCGGTGCGGGCGATCAGCGAGAAGATGATGCCGAAGAGCAGCACCTTCTGCTGATCTTCGCGGGGCACCCGGAAGCTCGCGATGATGATCAGGAAAACAAAGAGGTTGTCGACCGAGAGCGCCTTCTCCGTGATGTAGCCGGCGAAGTACTCCGATCCCATCTCGCTGCCGCCGAAAATCCACACCAGGACACCGAAGACGACAGCCAGGCCCACGTAGAGAGCCGACCACGCGGCGGCCTCCTTGAGCGTGGGCACATGGGCCTTGCGGATGTGGAAAAAGTAGTCGAAAGCCAGCAAGGCCAGGATCACGGCAATGGTGATGGCCCAGACAAGGGGGGAAACGGTCATGGTGCTCAACTTCCGTCTAGGATCCGGCCCGCGGGTCCGGTTCAGTCGGCAATTCAGGTGGTATGAGAAGTTTAAGCGCTGGTGGCATCCTGCACCTCGCCGACGAGTTCCTCAATGATGTCCTCGAGGAACAGCACTCCAGTTGTTGTCCCATGGGCGTCAAATACTCTGGCCACGTGGGCTCCCGTGCGGCGCATCACGGCCAGCGCGTCCTCGAGTTCGCTGCCGCTGAAGGCGGAGGCCAGCTTCCGGATCCGCTTGGCGGGCACCGCGTCGCTGAACGCGGCCGGCGTCGTGAGGTCCATGACGTCCTTGAGGTGCAGGTAGCCGGAGGGGGCGCCGTCGTCGTCCGTGAGGATGTAACGGGAATAGCCGTGCGCCGCGACCGCACGTTGGATGTCAGCCGGGGTGGCCGTCGAGGGCAGCAGCACCATCGAATCGATCGGCACTTCCACGTCGGCGACCGTCTTGGCCGTGAACTCGAAGGCCGCGGTCAGGGTCCCGCTGGTGTCCGTCAGCATCCCGTCCCGGGTGGACTGCTCCACGATGTTCGCGACCTCGTCCAGCGTGTAGGCGCTGGTGGCCTCGTCCTTGGGCTCAACTTTGAAGAGCCGCAGGATCGAGTTGGCGATGCCGTTCAGGGTCCAGATGACCGGTTTGAAGACCCGGGCCACGAGCACCAGCGGCGGGGCCAGGAGTAGCGCCGCCCGCGTCGGAACGGAGAAGGAAATGTTCTTCGGCACCATCTCGCCGAACACCACGTGCAGGAAGGTCACCAGCAGCAGGGCGACGACGAACGCGACGATGCCGATCGTCTCGGCCGACAGGGAGGTCAGGCCCAGGGGGATCTCCAGCAGGTGGTGGATCGCCGGTTCCGAGACGTTCAGGATGACCAGGGAACACACCGTGATGCCCAGTTGGCTGGTCGCCAGCATCAGGGTGGCGTGCTCCATCGCCCAGAGGGTGGTCTTGGCGGCCTTGCTTCCGGCCTCGGCCTTCGGCTCGATCTGCGAACGCCGGGCGGAGATGACGGCAAATTCAGCACCGACAAAGAAGGCATTGACGGCCAGCAGGACGACGAGCCAGATGATGCCTGGCAGATATTCACTCATGGGTCAGCTCCCGCGTCAGATTGTCGATGATCCGGTCATGGGCGCTCTGCGGGGGATCCGTGGATTCATCCGGGGTAAACCGGAGCCGCTCGACGTGCGTCCCGACCACGCGTTCCACCCGCAGGGTCCCGCCGTGGATGGCCGCCTCGTCGCCGAGTTCGGGGATCCGGTCCAGCCGGTCCGTGACGAACCCGGCCATCGTGTCGTACTCCTCGCCGTCCGGGACGGAGATGCCGGTCCGGTCCAGGAGTTCATCCGGCCGGAGGGAGGCATCAAAAGTCAGCGAACGGCCCACCCGCACGACGCCGGTGCGGGCACGGTCGTGCTCATCTTCGAGTTCCCCGACGATTTCCTCCACCAGGTCCTCGAGCGTGACGATGCCGGCGGTGCCGCCATGCTCGTCCGAGACGATCGCCACCTGCAGGCCCTGCCAGCGCAGGAGACCCAGAAGGGTGTCGACGCCCATGGACTCAGGCACCCGCAGCAGCTCGATCATCAGGTCGGATGCCGAGACTCCCGATCGGTCGTCGAGGGCCACTGCGAAGGCTTGTTTGACGTGCAGCACACCGATGACGTCGTCCCGGTCCCGGCCGATCACCGGGAAGCGCGAATAGCCGGTGGCGGTCGCCAGGCTGACGATCTGCTCGGCCGTGTCGTCGGCTCCGATCGTCGCCATCCGCACCCGCGGGGTCATCACGTCGGCGGCGCTGTGGTCGGAGAACCGCAGTGTCCGGTGCAGCAGGGCAGCGTGGTCCAGGTCGAGGACGCCTTCGAGCGCGGAGCGGCGAACCAGGGAGCTCAACTCCTCGGCGCTGCGTGCGCCGGAGAGCTCTTCCTTGGGGTCAATGCCGAACGACCTGATGATGGAATTGGCCGTGTTGTTGAACAGGACAATCACGGGCTTGAATACCGTAGTGAACAGCGTCTGGAACGGAACCACCATTTTTGCCGTGGCCAGCGGCAGCGCCAGGGCGAAGTTCTTGGGGACGAGTTCGCCAATCACCATGGAGAAAATCGTGGCCAGGAAGATGCCGATGACGGCCCCCACGCCGGGGACAAATGCCTCGGGGACACCGGCGCTGCTCAACGGTCCGCTGAGCATTTTGCTGAGGGCCGGCTCGAACGTGTACCCGGTCAGCAGGGTGGTCAACGTGATGCCGAGCTGCGCGCCGGAGAGGTGCGTCGACGTGATCTTGAGGGCCTCAATGGTCGGCGCCAGCCGTTTTTCACCGCGCGCCTGGCGGGCTTCAAGGTCGTTGCGGTCCAGGTTGACCAGGGCGAATTCGGAGGCAACGAACATCCCCGTGCCGACTGTCAGGACGAGGCCGACGCCGATCATGATCCATTCATACATTCGGGTGCCCCTCTCCTGCGATGGCCGGTATTCCGGTCAGGAAGACGAGGGGCGAGGGCATATGTGAGGGAGGGTCATCCATGGTGCGTGCCAGTCTATCCGCCCGGCCGTGACGCCGCGCAGCGATCCGCCGCAGGCGAACCCGTCATCCGGTCATCCTTGCCGGGCGACGGCGTCAAGCGATTCGCACAGCATTTTCACAGGTAAGGGCTATTGAAGATACAGCCGGATCCACAAGAACAGTCGCAACTGATAGTTGTATCCGCGGACTCAATGATGACCGCGGCCTACCGACGATCAGTGGCGAGCGTTTCGACCACCCGAGCTGAAACCGACTAACGACGGGTTTCCGAGCATGTTGACTCTGCGCAGGCACGTTCTTCCTTCGGTCCTGGCCGTGCTCCTGCTGTCGGCGACCGCCTGTACGTCCGATTCCGCGGCCGGCTCCCGGCCGGACTTCCTGCCCGAAGAAGTGACCAGCGGCCCCGGCAGCGGCGCGTCATCCGCCGATCCCAGCGCGGCTGCTCCACGGCTGGGCCCCGCCGCTGCAGTCGCCGCACGAACGGTGCTGGAGTCCTTCAGGGGCCGGGGCGTGGTGGCACATCTGGAGGCCTTGCAACGCGTCGCTGATGAGAATAACGGCAACCGCGCTTCCGGCACCTCGGGCTATGAGGACTCCGCCAGATACGTCGAAGACCAATTGCGCGCTGCCGGGTACACTCCGGTCCGGCAGACGTTCACCTACCGGCGCGACGACGAGCGGGTGGAGACCTTCAACATTCTCGCCGACACGGAGGGCAGTGCCGAGAACACCATAGTGGTGGGCGGCCACCTGGACTCCGTGCGTAAGGGGCCGGGAATCAACGACAACGGCAGCGGCGTCGCGGCAGTGCTGGAAACCGCACGGTGGATGAAGGAGACCGGGATGCAGCGGCAAACCGGGTCCGGTTCGCATTCTGGGCCGCCGAAGAGGATGACCTCGACGGTTCGCGGCATTACGTCGACGAACTGAGCGCGGCCGACGTCCGCCGGACGGCGCTCTACCTGAATGTGGACATGGCGGCCTCGCCGAACGGCGTTAGGTCCATTCACGACGGCGACGGGTCGGATTTCGAGGAGGCCGGGCCGGCCGGTTCCAAGCAGATCGAGGATGTCCTCTTCCGGTTCTTCGAGGACACTTCGCTGCCGGCGGAAACCACACCCTTCGAAGGCGACGACTCAGATTACGAACCGTTCCTGCGGGCCGGCATTCCCGGCGGCGGGCTGTTCACCGGCGACGAGGAATCCAAGACCCAGGCACAGATGCGGGCCTACGGCGGTGTGGCAGGCAAGGACCTCGATTCCTGCTATCACAAGGCCTGCGACACCATCAGCAACACCAACGCGGACCTGCTCACGGAGATGTCCGCGGCCCTGGCCTACGCCACCGCCACCTACGCCATGGCCCCGCGGGGGTGATTTCCCGGCCCCCGGATAGTCACGGCGGCCGGCCCTGCACGATCACGAAAAGCAGCCGCTCGCCGGATCACTTGCCGCCAAGGCATGGCCGCACCGGTGCCGAGCAGGTAGAACTGAGTCATGACTACCTCACCCCTGGTGCTCGGCCCGATGATGCGGTACGTGGATGAGACCTCGGCGAGCGTCTGGGTGGAGACCCGGACTGCTGCCCGGGTCACCCTTCGCGCGGGCGGCCGGGACTGGGTAACCCCCACCTTCGCCGTTCACGGCCACCACTATGCCCTGGTGGAACTGGACGGGCTGGAGCCTGGCACAGTGACGCCGTACACCCTCGACGTCAACGGAAGCCAGGTCTGGCCGGATCCCGCATCGGAGTTCCCGCCGTCCATGATCGCGACGCTTGAGACCGGCAAGCCGCTGCGGATGGCCTTCGGCTCCTGCCGGACCAGTGTGCCGCACGATAAGTCCGGCAACCGGACCCACGGCGTCGACTCGCTGCGGGCGTACGCACTGAAGATGGCCTCCGGCGATCATTCGCCGTGGCCGGACCTGGTGGCTTTCCTCGGTGACCAGGTGTACGCCGACGTAACCAGCGAGCAGATGCAGGAGTTCATCCGCGCCCGGCGGGACATCGATGAACCGCCCGGCGAGGAGCTCAAGGACTATGAGGAATACGCCCACCTCTACAATTTGGCCTGGTCGGACCCCGCGAACAGGTGGCTGCTCTCCACCCTGCCCAGCGCCATGATTTTCGATGACCACGACATCCGCGACGACTGGAACACCTCGCTCAGCTGGAAGAAGGAGATGGAGGCCACCTCCTGGTGGCATGGGCGGATTGTCGCGGGCCTGGCCTCGTACTGGGTCTATCAGCACCTGGGGAACCTGTCACCGCAGGAGCGGGCCGGGGACGCCATCTGGCGGCGGATCGCCGGACACGTGGGCGAGGATGAGATCGACGTGAGCGCCGAACTGGACAGTTTCGCGGACCGCGCCGATCAGGACCCGGGATCGTACCGGTGGAGCTTCTGCCGGGATTTCGGGGACACCCGGCTGATTGTGGTGGATTCCCGGGCCGCCCGGGACCTGACGCCGGACGACCGCGCCCTGGTGGACGCAGCGGAAACGGCCTGGCTCGACGGACGGATGCGCGGCGGTTTCCGTCACCTGCTGGTGGCGACGTCGCTGCCTTTCCTGCTGCCGATGGGCCTGCACTACGTCGAATCCTGGAATGAGGCCATTTCCCAAGGTGCGTGGGGGAAACGTGCCGCCCGTGCCGGCGAAAAGCTGCGCCAGGCCGTGGACCTGGAACATTGGGGCGCCTTCCAGAACAGCTTCGGGGAAGTGGCGGCCATGGTGACAGAGATAGCCGACGGCAAACGAGGCCAGGCACCGGAAACCATCGCTTTTCTCTCCGGAGACGTCCATTATTCCTACGTTTCGGAAGTGGAGCGCTCCTCGGGTAGCCGGATCGTGCAGGCCGTCTGCTCCCCCATCCGCAACCCGCTGCCCCGGCTGATGCGGTCCTTCGCGGCCATCATGTCCTATGGCCTGGCCACACCGGTAGGCGCTCTGGTAGCGCGCTCGGCCAAAGTCCCGGACCCGCCGTTTCGCTGGTCCGGCGTCAAGGGGCCCTGGTTCGACAACAACCTGGCCTGCCTGGAGGTGGCCCCGGAAGGGCTGAAATTGTGGTGGCAGACAGGCGTCGTGGACGGCGATGACGAGCTGCATCCCCGACTGAAACTCGTCTCTTCCGTCACGGTGGCTCCCCGGCGGGCCGGGGAGCCCGCCGGGTGAGCTAGGACTCAGGACACCAGTTCGCGGAATAGCCGGAACCCTCGAAGACTTGTTCTCATTGGACGGCCACGGGGCCGCCGCCAGAAAAGGACTCTTCGTGCCGACTGCTTTTGTACCCTTCACCCTGCTCGCCACCGCGAGGGAAGGCCACCAGCGTGCCTTCCAGACGGACATTGAGCGGCTGGTATCCGACCACCGTGCACCGCTGTCCACCGTCAAGTCCACGGCGACGATGGCCTGCCTGCGGGGTGCGATCGCGAAAAGCGAGCACACCGCGACCGAGGCGGGCCTCGCCAAGTTCCTGGCCGACCGCCTGGTCACCAACGGCATCTACCTCGACCTCACGGTGTGCCTGGAGCCTTAGCCCTGATGGGCAGCGGGTGGCGACAGCAGCGGCTCTTCCCGCGGCCCGGCCGGCTCGTACCGCTCCAGGGCTGTGCCGACGGCGACGATCTTCCTCAGGTCCGCGAGCCCTCCTGACAGTTCACCCGCGGCGCGGGCCTGGACCAGCACGTTGCCGAGGGCGGTCGCTTCAACAGGACCCGCAATGACCGGTTTGCCGGTGGCATCGGCGGTGAGCTGGCACAGGAGCCGGTTTTGCGAGCCGCCACCAACAATATGGACGACGCCGACCGTCCTATCGGCGAGCCGTTCGGCGTCGCGGATGGTCCAGGCGTAACCGGCCGCGAGGCTGTCCAGGATGCAGCGGACGACCGCCGCGGGCTCGTCCGGAACGACGGCCCCGGCCCGGTGAGCGGCTTCGCGGATCCGCGCGGGCATGTTGTCCGGCGCCGTGAAAGCCGGATCGTCGGCGTTGATCAGGGGTCCCCCGGCCGGCAAGGCCGCGGCGCCGTCGAGCAGCTCCGTCAGGGAAACGGCGAGGCCCTGGGCAGCCCACGTGCGCTGGCATTCGCTGAGGAGCCAGAGTCCGCCGGCATTGCGCAGGTAGCGGATGGTGCCGTCGACGCCGCGTTCATTGGTGAAGTTCGCCAGCCGGCTCGCCTCGGTGAGGACAGGGTGCCGGAGTTCCACACCCACCAGGGACCACGTGCCCGAGGAGATATAGGCGAAGTCCTCCGTCTCCGCGGGGACGGCGACCACGGCCGAGGCGGTGTCGTGCGAGCCGACCGCCACCACCGCGGTCGCCTCCGGCAGCGCGGTGGTGGCGGCAATGGCCGGCAGCAGGGTGCCGATTTTTGCGCCGGGCCGGATCAGCGGCGGGAACAGGTCCGGCGGCAGTTCCAGGGCGGTCAGGAATTCCGTGGCCCACTCCCCCGCGACGGCGTCGAAGAGTCCCGTGGTGGAGGCGTTTGTGGCCTCGGTCCGGCGCTGGCCGGTGAGGAGGAAGGCGATCAGGTCCGGAATGAGCAGGGCCTGGAGGCTGTGGAGGCCCGGTTCGCTGGCGAGCTGGTAGATCGTGTTGAACTCCAGGAACTGCAGCCCGGTAGTGGCGTACAGGCGTTCCGGATCGAGCCGCCGGTGGACCTTCGCCACGGCACCGCGGCTCCGGTCATCCCGGTAGCTGAAGGGCTGAGCCACCAGCTCGCCGGCGGTGTTCACCCGCCCGTAGTCCACGGCCCAGGTGTCGATCCCGATGCTGGTGATCCGTTCCCCCTGCGCCGCCGCGCTGCTCGCGGCGGCCGCCAGCCCGGTGAGCACCTCGGCGAACAGTGCGCTGAAGTCCCAGCGCAGGCCGCCGGATTCCACCACCCCGTTGGGGAACCGGTGGACCGTCTCCAGCACCACACCCGGGGTCCCGCCGCCGCGGGTGATACGTCCCAGAATCACTCGGCCGGAGGACGCTCCGATATCGACCGCGGCGAACACTCCGCCGGCCGGGGAGGGCGCGGTGGTCATCGGAGGAAGGCGGTGGCGACGCCGGCGTCCACCGGGATGTGCAGTCCGGTGGTGTGCGAGAGTTCGCTGCCGGTGAGGACTGCCACGGCGTTGGCCACGTTTTCCGGCAGGACCTCGCGCTTGAGGAGGGTCCGCTGGGCGTAGTACTTGCCCAGGTCCTGCTCGTCGACGCCGTACACGGCGGCGCGTTTGGCGCCCCAGCCGCCGGCGAAGATCCCGGAGCCGCGGACGACGCCGTCGGGGTTGATCCCGTTGACCCGGATGCCGTGCTCGCCCAGTTCCGCCGCGAGCAGCCGGACCTGGTGCGCCTGGTCCGCTTTGGTGGCGGAGTAGGCGATGTTGTTCGGGCCGGCGAAGACGGAGTTCTTTGAGGAGATGTAGACGATGTCCCCGCCCATGCCCTGGTCGATGAGGACCCTCGCGGCGGCCTTGGAGACCAGGAAGGAGCCCTTGGCCATGACGTTGTGCTGGAGGTCCCAGTCCTGCTCGGTGGTTTCCAGCAGCGGCTTGGAGATGGACAGCCCGGCGTTGTTGACCACCAGGTCCAGGCCGCCGAAGGCCAGCACCGCGGCGTTCACCGCGGCGACGACCTGAGCCTCGTCGGTGACATCGGCCTGGATTCCGACGGCGACGTCGGAGCCGCCGAGCTCGGCCGCGGCAGCCCGGGCGGTGTCCAGGTTCAGGTCCGCGATGACCACGCACGCGCCCTCGGCCGCGAGGCGGGTGGCGATAGCCTTGCCGATGCCTGACGCCGCCCCGGTCACCAGCGCGATCCGGGTGGCGTGGGACTTCGGCTGGGGCAGCCGGGCCAGCTTGGCCTCCTCCAGCGCCCAGTATTCGATCCGGAACTTCTCAGCTTCCTCGATCGGAGCGTAAGTGGAGATGGCCTCCGCGCCGCGCATCACGTTGATCGCGTTGAGGTAGTACTCCCCGGCGACCCGGGCGGTCTGCTTGTCCTTGCCGTAGGAGAACATGCCCACCCCAGGGACCAGGACGATGGCCGGGTCCGCGCCGCGCAGGGCCGGTGAATCCGCGGTCGCGTGGCGGTCGTAGTACCCCTGGTAGTCCTCCCGGTAGGCGGCATGGAGTTCCTTCAGCCGGGTAACGGAGTCCTCGATCGAGGACTCCGCCGGCAGGTCCAGGACCAGCGGCTTGACCTTGGTGCGCAGGAAATGGTCCGGGCAGGAGGTGCCCAGCGCGCCGAGGCGCGGGTGTTCGGCCCCTTCCAGGAAGTCCAGGACGGCGGCATCGTCGCTGAAGTGCCCGACGACCGGTTTGTCACTGGAGGCCAGCCCGCGGATCACCGGCGCCAGCGCGGCCGCCTTGGCCCGCCGCGCGGCCTCCGGCAGGGCGCCGTAGCCGGGAAGCTTCGGTCCGAAGGGTTCGGGCCGGCCATGTTCCGCGATGTACTTTTCGGCCTGCTCGATGATCCACAGCGAGTTCGTTTCGGCCTCCTCACTGGTGGCGCCCCAGGCGGTGGTGCCGTGGCCGCCCAGGATGGTGCCGACGGCCTGCGGGTTGGCGTCCTTGATCGCGGCGATGTCCAGGCCCAGCTGGAACCCGGGACGGCGCCACGGCACCCAGGCCACCTTGTCGCCGAAGATCCTGGCGGTCAGCGCCTCGCCGTCGGCAGCCGTGGCGATCGCGATGCCCGCGTCCGGGTGGAGGTGGTCCACATGGGCGGCGTCGACCAGGCCGTGCATGGCGGTGTCGATCGAGGGCGCGGCCCCGCCCTTGCCGTGCAGGCAGTAATCGAACGCGGCCACCATCTCATCTTCCCGGTCGACGCCGGGGTAGACCTCTTTCAGGGCCTGCAGGCGGTCCAGGCGGAGGACCGCGAGCCCGGATTCGGTCAGCGTGCCCAGGTCACCGCCGGAGCCCTTGACCCACAGCAGCTGCACGTCCTCGCCGGTGACAGGGTCCTTTGCGGTGCCTTTGGCGGAGGTGTTGCCGCCGGCGTAGTTGGTGTTCCGCTTGTCCGCGCCGAGGCGGTTGGAACGGGCGACGAGCTGTTTCACGGTTGCATTGGTCATGGTCTTAGGCTCCCCATCCGGCCTGGTGGCCGCCCTGGCGGTCGGCATTGATCTTTTCCTGGTATCCGCTGGCGGCGAAGGCTGCCAGCGGGTCGGCGGGCAGGCCCCGCGATTCGCGCCATTCCGCCAGTCCGGGGCGGACGTCGGTGTAGAACGCGTCCATCAGGACCGCGTTGGCCGCGAGGACATCGCCCGCGTATTGCGCGGCCTCGAGGGCGGCAGTATCGACGAGGAGGGCCCGCGCCGTCATTTCCTGGACGTTGAGCACGGAACGGATCTGGCCGGGGATCTTCCCTTCGATGTTGTGGCACTGGTCCAGCATGAACGCCACGCCGGCGGCCGGCTCAAGCCCGCCCCCGCGGATGACCTCGTGCATGATGCGGAAGAGCTGGAACGGATCCGCGGCCCCCACAATCAGGTCATCATCGGCGTAGAAGCGGGAGTTGAAGTCGAAGGAACCGAGCTTGCCCAGGCGCAGGAGCTGCGCGACGATGAACTCGATATTGGTTCCCGGCGCGTGGTGTCCGGTGTCCAGGCAGACCTTGGCCTTCTCGCCCAGGGCGGCGCAGTGCACGTAGGAGGTGCCCCAGTCCGGGACGTCGGTGTGATAGAACGCCGGTTCGAAGAACTTGTACTCCAGCACCATCCGCTGGTCCTCGCCGAGGCGGTCGTAGACCTTCCGCAGGGATTCGGCCAGCCAGTCCTGGCGGGCCCGCATGTTGCCCTGTCCCGGGTAGTTGGTGCCGTCGGCCAGCCAGATCTTCAGATCCTGCGAGCCGGTCATGTTCATTACTTCAAGGCACTCGTACATGTGGTCCACGGCCTTCTGGCGCACGGCGGGATCGCTGTGGGTGAGGCTGCCGAACTTGTAGTCATCGTCCTGGAAGGTGTTGCTGTTGATCGTCCCGAGCTTGACGCCCAGGCCGGACGCATAGTCCGACAGCGCGGCGTAGTCGTCGACTTTGTCCCAGGGGATGTGCAGGGCAACCGAGGGGGCCAGCCCCGTCAGTGCGTTGACCTGGGCGGCGTCGGCCAGCTTTTCCTCGATGGTGCGGGGGGTTCCCGGTGTGGCGAAGACCTTGAAGCGGGTGCCGGAGTTGCCGAACGCCCAGGACGGCAGTTCGATGCTCTGATGTTCGAGCGTGGTTAAGACGTCGGTTGGGATAGACATGTCAGTCTCCTAGGGACTTGGACCGGGTGAGGGCTGACGCGGCGGCGGCCAGCTGGTCCTCGAGGTTGAATACTTCGGTCAGCTGGAGGAACCCCGCATCGGGGGTCCCGTCCAGGTCTTCGAAAAATCCGGACATCTCGGCCTGCCAGCGGGCGTTGACGTCCGTGGCTGCCATCCGGGCCTGGGCTTCCTTGAGGTTCTCGGTTTCGAAGTAGCCGATCAGCAGCCCGTCGGGGCGGAGGAAGAGTGAGTAGTTGTTCCAGCCGGCGGACTTCAGGGCCTGGAGCATGTCCGGCCACACGGCGGCGTGGCGGGCCGTGTATTCGGCGATGAGTCCGGGTTTGACCTGGAGCTGGAAGCAGACGCGCCGGGTGCTCATGACAGGACCACCTGCCGGTGCTCGATGCCCAGCAGGGACGCGGCTGCCTTGATGTCGGCGCCGCGGTGTCCGAGGCAGAGTGCCCAGTGGTGGCCGATGCCGGTCTGGCTCCACTGGTCCACCCAGAGTCCCGGGTCACCGCCGAAGTCCACCCGCGAGGTCGTGTTGCCGATCGCCAGGAGCGGGCCGGGCACGACTTCCCCTTCGGAGGTGATGAACACGTAGCTGCCGTCCGGGTCCTGGCCGAGCCCGAACGTGGTGACCGGGCCGGGCCGGACGTCGAATTCGACCGACACTCCCCAGCCGCGCTTGCCGTGGAAGACGCCCAGGCCGCGCAGCAGCGGCTGTTGCGCCGAGACAGCCAGATGGGCGGGACCGTCGTGGCCCATTTCCACCACGTTGTCGAAGAAGTTCAGGGCCTGGATTTCGGTGAACGATCCGCCGGCACCGATTGCCTGCGCGGCGAGCATGGCGATGGAGGTCCGCAGTTCGAACTCGCCGGCCATCGGGATGCCCCGGGCCGTGAGGATGGAGGATCCGAGGATCATCCCGGCGCCGAGGCGTTCGTGCTGTTCGCCGGCGAGGCCGCGGTGGTAGTAGGCCACCGAGTCCAGGTCGAAGTCCTCCACGAGCCGGTCCAGGCCGACGGAGACTTTGGCGCCCCAGGCGAAGTCCTCGTCGTTCACGGAACCGTCGAGGGCAAACAGCTGCCGGGCCAGGTCGAGCCGTTCTGCGACCTCTGCCGCGGTGACCGCGTGCACCCGTTCCCGGAGGTCATCGAATTCCAGCACCTCCACATGGGAGCCGAACGTCGTTGAGACGGTGGTGAGGTCGGTGGCGACGTCCAGCATGCCCGGATACAGGTGGCCCATCAGGCCGTGCCGGGCGTTGCGCAGGCGGGCGCGGACGGCGGCGGCGTGCACCCACTGGGTGATGCGGGCCCAGGCGGATTCCTGTTTGAGGTGCCCGGAGACGGAGCGGAACTCGATGCCGGCCCGGCGGAAGACGTTGGCGACCTCGGGGACCGGGCACTGGCCGCAGTAGGCCAGCCATTTTCCGGTGTCGAAGTTGGCGTGGTCCATGGCCTCGGTGGGCTGCAGGTCGATCACCAGGACCGGGGTTTTGGCGCGCTGGGCGATCGGCAGCACCATGGACGAGGTCAGGTACGTAGTGAGAAAGATGACGATGAGGTCGCAGTCGGCGACGCGCAGCTTTTCGCCGGCCGCGGCTGCTTCCTGCGCATCCGAGATGAAGCCGGTGTCGACGACGTCGGCGTCGAGGGCCTCGAAGCGGCCCGTCACGTAGCGGACGGACTCCTGCAGCTGCGGCAGCAGCCCGGGAAACTGGGGCCAGTAGGCACCGAGGCCGCCGGAGACCAATCCGATGCGGGTGGGCCGGCGGCGGTGCGGTAGGAGCAGCCGCGCATCCGGTTGTTTCTGGTTCATGTGAGGGGGCCTTCCGGCATGGAAAAGGAACTCATGGGGCTCAGTGCGTCCGCTCCCTGAGGGGGCGGTGCAGCACGGGCGGTGCGGGAGGGGCGGTGCGGTGTGTCACCGGGCAGGCTGTCACCAGCCTGCCCGGCGGCTCAGATCGGAGGGCTCAGAGGCGGCGGCTCAGAAGTCGTACTTGTCGATGTTCTCGGCGTTGAAGACCGTGGGCGGTCCGACGATCACGACGCCGCCCCTTTCGACCTTGCGTTCGCCCAGCTCGCCGGCGGTGAAGGTGTCCCCTTCGGCGCCGGTCATCTTGCCGTCGGTGAGCGCCTTGCCGGCGAAGGCGGCAACGTAGCCCAGCTGGGCCGGATCCCAGAGGGCGAATTCCTTCACGGTTCCGTCCTTGACGAAGGGGCGCATTTCATTGGGCAGCCCCAGTCCGGTGAGGGCGACTTTGCCCTTGTACTCGGAGGTGGAGAGGTACCGGGCGGTGGCCGCAATGCCGACGGTGGTCGGTGAAATGATGCCCTTCAGGTCCGGGTGGGCCTGCAGGAGGCCCTGGGCTTCCTGGAAGGACTTGGTGTCGTTGTCGTCGCCGTAGACCTTGGCCACGAGTTTGATGTCCTTGTAGGCGGGGTTGGACGCCAGCTCCTCCTCCATGAACTTGATCCACTCGTTCTGGTTCGTGGCGTTCGCCGTGGCCGACAGGATGGCGATTTCGCCGCTGCCGCCGATCTGCTCGGAGATCAGCTTGGTCTGGATCAGCGCCACTTCCTTGGCCACCACCTGGCTGATGAAGACGTCGCGGCAGTCCGGGTTGGCGTCCGAGTCGAACGCGACGATCTTGGCTCCGGCGGTCCGGGCCTCGCCGAGCGCCGTGCAGACGGCGTCGGGATCGTTGGCGGCGATCGCAATGACGTTGGTGCCGGCCTGGGTCTCGGCGTTGATGAAGGAGACCTGGCTGGACGCGGAGGCCTCGAGCGGCCCGACGACCTGGGAGGAGGCGAAGCCCGCTTCGGTGGCGCCCTTCTCGCCGCCGCCCAGGACAACGTCGGTGTAGGGGTTGTTGAGCTGCTTGGGGATGAAGGTGATCTTCAGGTCCCCACCCGCGGCGGGGCTGCTGCCACCGGTGGATCCCGAGCCGCTATTGCAGGCGGTCAGGGCTAGCGCGGCGGCGGCCGCAATGGCCACCATGCCCGCCAAACGGCCGTTCTGGCCTGTGCTCTTGCGGTTCAACATCATTGTTCTTCCCTTTTCCTCGTGCGGTCGGTGCCGCCGGTCCGTTCTGGACGCGGCGGGTGGTGCAGTGGGCGAAATTTTCAGCTGGAGCTGCCGGTGAAACTTCGACGGACCCGTCTGGTGTGGCGCCATTGTTTGATCGCGGATCCGACGCTGGGTGCCACGACGGAGACAATCAGCAGCAGCCCGGTCACGGTGATGAGCACGACGTCGGACACCCGGGCCAGCCGGAGGGCGTAATTGAGGGTTCCGATCAGCAGGACGCCGGCGATCACGCCGGGGATGGATCCCTTGCCGCCGAAGATGGAGACGCCGCCCAGCAGGACGGCGGCGATGACGGCCAGTTCCAGGCCGGACGCGTTGTCGCTGCGGGCGCTCGTGTAGCGCAGCGTCCAGTAGATCCCGGCCAGGGCCGAGACTGCACCGGATGCCAAGTAGAGCCAGAACTTGCTGCGGGCCACCTTGATGCCGACAAAGCTGGCCGCTTCCTTGCTGTAGCCGATGGCGAACAGCCCGCGGCCAAAGGGCGTGAAGTGCAGCAGGACGCCGAAGAAGACAACGACGGCCACGACGCCGATCATGACGGTGGGGATGCCTGTGCCCCCCAGCTTGGAGGTGAAGAAAGCCGTTAGGGGTTTCGGGAAGTTGGCCACGGCGTTGTCGCCGATGGTCACCAGGGCCAGTCCCCGGAAGAGCGCGAGGGTGCCGATCGTGACCGCCAGGGAGGGCAGCCCAAGGACAGCGATCAGGAAGCCGTTGAACATGCCGGCCGCGATCCCGGCCAGCAGGCTGATCGCCAGGACCAGCCAGATGTCCATGCCGCCTGCCCAAAGCACACCCATCAGCGCGCTGGTCAGTCCGGCAATACTCGCCACGGAAAGGTCGATTTCCCCGGTGATGATGATCAGGGTCATCGGCATGGCGATCAGCAGGACCGGGATGACGTCCAAGAGCAGGAATCCAGTGGTGATGGGTGAGGCGAAACGCGGGATGGCGATGGCCGCGTAGACGAGGAACGCCAGCAGGGCATAGATCGTGATGGCGTCCCGGCCTGCCAGGATCCGCGCGGCGCCAGTCCGGCCCTTGGGTTCGGAGGCCAGCGGCTTGGTGCTGTCAGCCACCGGAGCCGGTGCAGTGCCGGTTGTCGATGTGGATTCAGACATTACGTGCCTCGCTTATCCGCAGTTTCTTGGCAGTGCGCAGGCTTGCCACGCGGTCGATGATGATGGCCGTGAGGATCAGCACGCCGACGATGGCTTGTTGCCAGAATTTGTCGACGCGCAGGGCGGTCAGGGAGCTGGTGATGGTGGTGAGCAGCAGCGCGCCGAGGGCGGCTCCGGTCACCGTTCCGCTGCCGCCGAAGATGGCCACTCCCCCGACGACGGCGGCGGCCACGACGGCCAGTTCCATACCCGTGCCGGTGGTGGCGCCGACGGAGTTGAAGCGGCTGGCGTAGAGCACGCCGGCCAGCCCCGCCAGGGCGCCGTTGGCCAGGAAGGCGAGGAGCACGCGCTTGGACACCTTGATGCCGAAGGCGGTGGCCGCGTCCGGATCCGAACCGATGGCGTAGAGGTCGCGTCCCGGACGGGTGCCGGCCATGTAGACCGCCACTGCGGCGACGACCAGGATGGCCAGCAGTGTAATGATGGGGAACCCCAGCACGGTGTCCACCGAGAGGGCGCCGAAGGCGTCCGGCCGGTCCCCGGCGAAGTACTGTTTCCCGCCCGCCCAGGCGTTGTTCAGGCCGCGGAAAACGTACAGGGTTCCAAGGGTGATGACGAGGGCGGGCACTTTTGCTGCGGTCACCAGGACGCCGTTGATCGCCCCGAGCAAGGCGCCGAATGCCATGCCAATGACGAACACCGCAAAAATCGGAATATCGGGCATGGCGGCGAAGATGGAGCCGGTGCCGAAGGCCACCAGCCCCAGCATCGACCCGACGGACAGGTCGATGTTCCGGGTGATGATCAGCAGGGTCTGCCCGACCGCCAGGATCATCACGATGGTGGCATTCAGCAGCAGGTCCTTGACGCCCTGAGGCGTGAGGAACAACGGGTTGATCAGGTAGGTGACGAGCACCAGCAGCACCAGCGCGATGATCACGGGCAGTTCCCGCAACCTTAAAACGGAGGCCAGGGCGCCACGGGCGCTGCCGGCGGGCGCCGCCGTCGTTGGCTTCTTGTGGTCCAGAGCTGAGCTCACAGGGTTCCTCCAGCGGAAGATGTTGCGGCGTGCATGACGGATTCAGGGCTGGCCACGACGCGGTCCAGTTCGGCGGTGATCCGCCCTTCGCGCATGACCAGGACCCGGTCCGCCATGCCGAGGACTTCGGGCAGTTCGGAGGAGATCATGAGGATGGCGATCCCCCGCCCCGCCAGGTCGGAAATGAGCCGGTGGACCTCGCTCTTGGTCCCGACGTCGATCCCGCGGGTGGGTTCGTCGATGATCAGGAGCTGCGGGTCGGTGGCCAGCCATTTGGCGAGCACCACTTTCTGCTGGTTTCCGCCGGAGAGGGTGGAGACAGCGTGTTCCGGCGATCCGGCCTTGACCTGGAGCCGCTTGCTCCAGTCCTGGGCGGCACGGCGTTCGGCGGCGCCGTTGATCAGGCCCGCGGTTGCCAGCTGGTTGCGCAGCGTGAGCGTGACGTTGCGGGCCACGGAGAGGTTCATGACCAGGCCCTGCTTGCGGCGGTCTTCGGGGACGAATCCCATACCCGCGGTGATGGCCGCCTGCGGATCGCGCGGTTTGAGTTTGCTGCCCTTGAAGCTGATCTCACCGGCGTCGTAGGGGTCGATGCCGAAGACGGCGCGCGCGACCTCCGTGCGGCCGGCGCCCACCAGGCCGGCCAGGGCCACGATCTCCCCGGACCGGACCTCGAAGCTGATGTCGTTGAAGACCCCGGCCCGGCTGAGGCCGTCGACCTTCAGGACGGTGTCGCCGATCTCGGCAACCGTTTTGGGGAAGAGCGCCTCGATGTCGCGGCCGACCATCTCGCGGACAATCTCCGCTACGGTGACGTCAGTCGTCCGGTGCGTGGAGATGTACCGGCCGTCCCGCATGACCGTGATCCGGTCGCACAGATCAAAAACCTCGTCGAAGCGGTGCGAGATGAAGAGGATCCCGGTGCCCTTGTCCCGGAGGCTGCGGGCGACGGCGAACAGCCGCTCCACCTCCACTCCGCTGAGCGCGGCGGTCGGCTCGTCCATCACGAGCACCTTGGCGTCGAGCGAGATGGCCTTGGCGATTTCGATGATCTGCTGGTCCGCGATGGACAGGCCCTCGGCGATCCGGGTCGGATCGATGGGGACGCCGAGGCGGTCGAAGAGCTTGCTGGCCTCCCGGACCATGGCGGCCCTGCTGATCAGGCCGAACCGGCCCTTGGGCTGGCGTCCGACGAAAATGTTCTCCGCGACGCTGAGGTCCGGAAAGAGTGTGGGTTCCTGGTAGATGACCGAGATCCCCGCGGCTTTGCTCTCACCGACGTTGCGGAACTGGACGCTCTCCCCGCCGACCCTGAAGTCGCCGGAGTCCGGGTGGTGCAGCCCGGCCAGGATCTTGACGAGGGTGGACTTTCCGGCGCCGTTCTCGCCGACCAGCGCGTGGACTTCGCCGGCCCGGATTTCGATGGTGCCGTCGGCCAGCGCCACCACCGGCCCGAAGGTCTTGGCCGCATGGGAAAGGGAAAGTACCGGCCCCGGGGTGTCCGCTGAGACACCGGATCGGGAACTGTCTGTCTGCTGCATGAAAATAACCGCACCTTTGGGGCTGAGTGAACACAATAATGAATCGTTTCAGAGTTACCGTGATTTGAATCATAGGAGCACGGCAGGGAGGTCGTCAAGAGACGTCAGAATTCTCCGGCGGGTATTATTTGATTCGTTTCAATGAAAGGGTTCAAAATCTGCCCGTGGCAGGTATCCTGAGGGCATCAACTTCGGTACGCCTGTTTGCCCCTCCCCGCGGCAGCAGCGTCTGCATTCAGGAGCTCAGGCATGGTTTCAGCCAGCGTCAAAGACGTCGCGGCCCTGGCCGGCGTCTCCGTCGGGACGGTATCGAACGTGCTGAACCGGCCGGAGAAGGTGTCCGCGCAGGTCGCCTCCCGCGTGCAGGCCGCGATCGACAAACTCGGCTTCGTGCGCAACGACGCCGCCCGCCAGCTCCGCGCCGGCATGAGCCACAGCGTTGGCTTGGTGGTGCTCGACGCCGCCAACCCCTTTTTCACCGATCTGGCCAGAGGAGCCGAGGACCGGGCGGCTGCCGAACATTTCACTGTCCTGGTGGGCAACAGCAACGAGGACCCGGGACGGGAGGCGGCCTATCTGGATCTGTTTGAACAACAGCGGGTCCGCGGGGTGCTGATCTCCCCCGTCGGCAATGTGATCCCCCGGCTGGAACAGCTGCGCCGCCGGGGCATCCCCACGGTCCTGGTGGACCGGCAGACGGACAACCTGAGTTTCTCCTCGGTCGCCGTGGACGACCTGGCCGGCGGCGAAATGGCCGTCGCGCACCTGCTGTCCGTGGGCCGGCGGCGGATCGCCTTCGTGGGCGGCCCGGAAAGCATCCGCCAGGTGGCAGACCGGCTGTCCGGTGCGCGCAAAGCCATCGAAGCCTCGCCCGGCGCCAGCCTGGAAGTCATCGGGACGGAGTCGCTGACCGTCCTGTCCGGCCGTGCCGCCGGTGAGGCCATCCGGCGCCGGCCCGCGGCGGAACGTCCCGATGCGATCTTCGCGGCCAACGATCTGCTCGCGGTGGGTGTCCTGCAGGGCCTAATGCTGATGGGCGGCGTGCCGGTGCCGCAGGAGATTGCGCTGATCGGCTACGACGATATCGAGTTCGCCGCGGCCGCGGTGGTGCCCCTGTCGTCCATCCGGCAGCCCAGCGCCCTGATTGGATCGACCGCCCTGGAGCTGCTACTCCGCGAGGCCAACCCGGACAACGGGTTTGTGCCGCGCCAGGTCGTCTTTCCCCCTGAACTGGTGGTCCGGGAGTCCACCCAGGCCTGACGGACTCGGGCGCCGGCCGGGAGGGGGTAGGTGCCGCAGATCCTGCGGCCACGAGGACGCCCGACAGGGCAACGGCTCAGGTTCCGCAGAACGTCCGGTAGGCGCCGAAGTCCTCGGGCGCGGCGGCGGCGTACCGCTCCAGGCCGGGGCGCTCCTCGTACGGCGTGGTCACAGCGTCCAGCAGGCGAGCGAGCGGACCCAGATCGCCGCCCGTGGCGGCGGCCAGGGCCTCCTCCACCAGGTGGTTGCGCGGGATGTAGGCGGGGTTGACCCGGTCCATCGCGTCGGCGTCGGGACTCAGGGCGCTCCAGCGCGCGAACCACGCATCGAACGCTGACGGATCAGGCAGCAGGCTCCGCACCGGTTCGGTATCACCCCGGGCGGCCGTGCTAAGACTCCGAAAGAACGAGGTGTAGTCAGCCCCGCCCGCCTGGAGAAGGCTGAGCACCTCGTCCACGAGAGGCGAGGCCACGCCGTCGTCGAACCCGGCAGGCAGGCCGAGTTTGGCCGCCATGCCGGCCGACCACTCCGCGCTGTACTGCCGGCGGAACGCGGCGAGGGATTCTTGTGCCTGGGCGACCGCCTGCTCCTGCTCCTCGTGGAGGAGGGGCAGCAGGGACTCCGCGAGCCGCGTGAGGTTCCATTCCGCGATGAGCGGCTGGTTGCGGTACGCGTAGCGCCCGGTCTCGTCGATCGAGCTGTAGACCGTGGCCGGGTCGAAGGCGTCCAGGAAGGCGCAAGGCCCGTAGTCGATGGTCTCGCCGGAGATGGTCATGTTGTCGGTGTTCATGACGCCATGGACGAATCCCACAAGCATCCACCGGGCCACCGGCGACGCCTGTGCGGCGACGACTGCCTGGAATAGGGCGAGATAGGGCTGCTCGGCGTCCGCGGCGCCGGGGTGGTGGCGGGCAATCGCATGGTCGGCGAGGCGGCGAAGGAGGTTGAGGTCTCCCGTGGCCCGGGCGTACTGGAAGCTGCCCACGCGCAGGTGGCTGGCGGCGACCCGTGTGAGCACGGCGCCTGGCAGCATGGTTTCGCGCAGCACCGCGCGGCCGGTCGCCACCACCGCGAGGGAGCGTGTGGTGGGGATGCCCAGGGCGTGCATCGCTTCGCTCACGATGTACTCCCGCAGCATCGGGCCGACCGTCGCCAAACCGTCGCCGCCGCGGGCGAACGGCGTGCGCCCGGAGCCCTTAAGGTGGACATCGCGCAGCTGGCCGTCCGTGTCCGTGATCTCGCCAAGCAGCAGCGCCCGGCCATCGCCGAGCCGTGGGGCCAACCAGCCGAACTGGTGGCCGGTGTAGGCCTGGGCCACAGGAGTGGCGCCGGTGGGGACCAGGTTGCCGATCAGGAAAAGCACCCCGTCGGAATCACGGAGATAGGCGGGGTCCAAGCCCAGCTCGGCGGCCAGGGGCTCGTTGAGCACGAGGAGTCTCGGGTCCGGTGCCTCCTCCGCCTGCCAGGGTATGGCCATTTCCGCGAGCTCCCGGGCGAAGCGTCCGTCAAAGGCGACGGTTGAAGGGGCTGCGGCAGTCATACACCCAGAATATCCTGCGGCACCCTCAGTTTGACGGGGCGGACACGTTCTCGATGGCGACCGTCTCGATGATCCTGGTGGACGGCTCTCCGACCAGCGCCGGCGCAGTCACACCGGTCTTCCAGGTGTCGTTCTGCAGCCGGCCCAGGAAATCCACGGCAGCTGCCTGCGTATCGAAATCCATCTCCAGCATCACGTAGTCCTCCTGGTCCAGGGGACGCGAGATCCGGTACGACCGCACCCCCGACGCGGCGCGGTTCAGGGGGTCGCTGTCGAAGGCCCTCCTCCACATGCCGAAGTCCCGGACCTGGTGTTCGATCTGCAGGGTAATCACTGGGGCACTCCTGTCGACGGCCTGTACATGCCCAACTGTAGGCCCGGAAGGCCGCTCCACGTAAGACGGCGGACAGGAGAGAGTTTCTGCCCGGGTCCGCAGCGTCGGTGCTGTTGCCGGGCGTGAGGCTGCGCCGTCCCCGCAAAGCCTCGGCATCATGCAGGGGCGGCGCTACCGGGCTCCAGCGCTACAGGCCTTCGGAGACGTTGAGAATGTTGCCCTCGCTATCGAGGAACCACGCAACCTTGCCTGCCGGAGTCGGAGCGATCCCGTTCTCGGTCTTCAGACCAGGGAAGTCATACTCCTCGAACACAACGCCGCGGCCGCGCAGATCCTGCATCTCGGCGTCGATGTCGCCTGTTACCCAGCCCATCTGGGTGTTCTTCGCCGTTCCGGCATTGTCGGTCTTGTAGAGCAGGAATGCCGTTCCCTTGCCGCAGCGGAACAGCAGGTTCTCCTCGTCCAGGGTGTCGGCGGGCTCGAGCCCGAGCACGTCACGGTAGTAGTTGCTCGCCCGGACGATGTCCTTGGCGGGGAGGACTGCGATGATTTCGAGATCTTTCAGCATGATTGTTTCTCCCTTTTGATCAGTGTTGATCAGGTTCCTGGAAGTCACCCCAGCTGCCATCCACTATGAAAAAGACGTCCGCCGGAAACTGGGTGTACCCGGCCCCGTCGTGCCGGCCCCGGGCCTCGATTCCCGGGTCAGCACCATGCTCGGCATCAGCGATGGGCGCACCGATCTGCTCCTCGCAGGTGCTGATGCGCATAATCGGAGGCTCGGGGCCGTGGGAGTCAAGACCGTCCGACATCACTGCCGGCGCGGCAGGAAATTTGTGGCCTGTGGCGGGTGACGGCATCGGTGAGGATGGCTAGGATTCGACCTCCGTGGTGCTGGTCGGGGCGCTGGCCTGGTCGGATTGGTGGCGCTGCCGGCGGCTCGCCAGCAGGAACGGCACGGCGATCAACTCGATCACGCCGCCGATCGCCAGCGAGGCAGGGTAGCCGTACACGTCGGCCGCCCGGCCAAGGACCGGCTGGACCACGACGCCCCCGCTGGAGCTGATGAGCGAGTCGAAGCTCAGCACCGTCGCCCGCTGCTTCGAGGAGATCATGTCGTTCAGGTAGGCCTGCCGCACCGGGGTGCCCGCCGAGGAGACCACGGCCCAGAGCGCCAGCAGCACGAGGGCCACCCAGAACACCCGGGTGAACCCGAGGACGACCAGAATCATGGCACTCATGATGCTGCTCAGAATCAGCACCGTCGTGCGTTTGCGGACAAGGTTACGGATGCCCGGCGCCAGCCAACCGCCGAGCACTTCCGCTCCCGCCACGAGTGCCGCCGCCAGGCCCGCCACGGAGTACGCGCGCGGGTCGCCGAAGAGCTCAAGGAGGTACGGCTGGAGGGCATAGAACACGTAGAACCCGACGCCGGCGCTGAACGGCGCGGCCAGCATCACGTAGCGCACGGGCGGGTTTTTCAAGCCGTTCTCGATAGAGGCGGAAAGGACGGCGCGGGTTGCCTGCAGAGGATGGGTCGAACGTTCGGGGGTGAATCCGACGTCGCGCATGAGGGCAAAGGCCACGACGAACATCGCCAGCAGGACACCCACGCGCAGCAGGAACGGCACGCCCAGGTTGGTGGCCTGCGCGATGACACCGCCGGCGACCGACCCGACGAGCATCCCTACGCCCGAGACCATTAGTCCGCGCCCGAGTACCGCCTCCAGCCCGCCTTCATAGCCCGAGAAGCGCAGCGCGTCGACGAGCCACGCCTCGACCGCGCCGGAGAAGAACGTGAATCCCAGACCGAGCAAGACCGACACCACCGCCCACCACAAGAACGGGGCGGAAAGCTGCCAGAGCAGGTAGTAGAGGTAGGTCGCGGCTGCCAGGGTCACGGTGCCGAGCAGGAACGAGACGCGGCGCCCCCACCCGTCGGCAACCACCCCGGTGGGCACCTCGAACAGGACCATACCGGCCGTGAAGAAGGCGTTCGCGGCAAAGGCCTCGAGGTTGCTGAGACCGGCATCCAACAGGAAGAGCGTATTGATCCCCCAGATGAAGGAGGCCGCGAGGGTATTGCCCAGCGTCAGCGTGAGGTAGATGCGCTGGATCTTGCGGGCGGCGGCGTTCATCGGAGGGCCGTCCCGGTCGGGGGCGAGGGGGACCACGGGCCCATTCTCGTCTCCTTCGTCCGCCCGCACCAGAGAAGGAGGAAACCGGGATGCGTCCGGGCGTGCTAAGACCTCCTCGGGCACGCCAAAGTGAATCGTCGACTGGTCCCCGGCGCCACTGTTCCGTGGAGCCTAGAGTGAACCGCCTGCGACCTCCGGCGTCCCCGCGTCATCGGACGGTCCCCCGTGGCCGCCTCCGTGGCCATGATGCCCGCCCTGCCTTCCGCCGTACTGGCCGGCGTCGCCCACCCTTTCGCGGGCAAGGAACGTTTCGACGTCGAAGAGGTTGTCGGCCCGGCGTGCGACATTGAGCAGTGTGGACATCGATGCCACCTCCTCGACCTGTTCCTTGAGGAACCAGAGCATAAACTGTTCGCCCAGCGGGTCGTTTTCCGCCCGGGCCGCCGCGAACAGTTCCTTGATGCGGTCCGTGACCTCCACCTCCTGGGCGAGTGCGAGGACCAGTGGTTCCTCCGCCGAGGCGAAGTCGTTCCGGACCGGGTCGATTCCCGGGATGGTGATCTTGATGCCGCGGTCCAGGATGTAGCGGACCATCATCATGGCGTGGTTCCGCTCCTCCAGCGATTGGCGGTAGAAGTGCTTGGCAAGCTGGGGCAGGTCCTGACCGTCGAACCAGGCAGCGATCGCGATGTACTGCTGGGAGGCCGCGAACTCATTGCCCACCTGGCGGGTCAGCAGCTCGTTGAATTGTGGGCTCATGGTGCTCTCCTCGAGTAGGCGTTCAAGGGTATGGACCTGGGGCGCCAAGGTTCTGCTGGTCCGGGACTGCCGGAGGGCCTGTATCGAGCGTCCTCCGCTTTGGTTCACCCCGTCAAGATCCCCGCCTCTGCCCGGTCCGGTTGCCGGGCTGAACACTGTTTGGGTGTCGCGGCCCCGGCACGTTGCTTGCACGCCTTGACACTTCCCGCCAGCCGGGAGTATCAACTGGGACTAAGGCAATTCCACGGGCCACTGCCCGTACTGGCAGGAGCAGGTCATGATCGCCCTCCACACCGTAATAGCGATCGTCGTCGTCGTCGTTCTTATCATCAAGGTCAAGGTCGATCCGGTGATCTCGCTGATGATCGGTTCGCTGTACTTGGGCCTCGCGACTGGTGTCGGCTTCACGGCGACGATCACGGCTATCGCCACTGGTTTCGGCGGCATCATGGGCGAGGTCGGCCTGCTCATCGGCTTCGGCGTGCTCATCGGGGCGATGCTCCATGCGATGGGCGCGTTCCGGAAGATGGTGACCATGCTCGTCAACGGCGTGGGCGCGAGCCGGCTCCCTTATGCACTGACTGCAGCGATGTCGACGATCTTTCCCTCGATCTACGTGGACGTGCAGGTTGTACTGGCCTCTCCGGTGGCGCGCTCGACCGGGCCCTTCATCGGCAGGACCGGCTTGCCGCAAATGTGCGGTGCTCTGGGGACGGGGATTTTTGCTGGCTACGTCTTCGTGATCCCGGGACTGGCCGCGGTCTCCATCGCGGGTCTGCTGAACATCCCGCTCGGCACCTGGCTGATCTACGGCTTCGTGCTCGGGCCGTTAACGGCGATCGTGACGACGTTGATCTTCCGACTGCTCCTGCGCGGCCGCTACTGGAAACCGGCCAAGGATGAAGAGGTCGATGAGGCGATGGTGGTGCAGGAGACCACCGAGCTGGCCGAGGAGGACACCGCGACGCCGCCGATGTTCGTCTGCCTGCTGCCTATTCTCGTGCCGCTGGTGATGATCGCGTTCGGTGCCTTCGCCCAGCTGTTCAATTTCTCCAATGATTTCATCGCATTCATCGGCGACGCCAACTTCGCGCTCTTCGTCGGCCTGCTCGGTGCCTACGTGCTTTGCCGGCGCACCCTCGGCTCGGAGGGTACAGGGACGGCGATGAGCGAGGGCTTCCACACCAGCGGCGAGATCCTACTCATCACCGGCATCGGCGGGTCCCTGGGTGCCGTCATTAGGGAGACCGGGCTGGACACGATCCTGGCCGATCTCTTCACCGCCGACGCACAGGCTCCGGTCATTCTCAGCATCCTGCTCGCCTGGTTCATCGCCGCGGTGCTGCACCTGGCGATCGGGTCGGTATCGGTGGCGGCCATAACGGCCGCCGGGATCATCGCACCGGTACTCGCGTCGATCAATGTCCCGCCGATCGCCGTCGGCCTCGCCATCGCCTCCGGCGCGATGTTCGCCCTTCAGGTCAACAGCAACTTCTTCTGGATGTTCAAGTCGCTGCTCGGGCTGTCGACCCAAGGAACCTTCAAGACCCTGACAATGGTCACCTCCATCGCCTCTGTGGTCTCGCTGCCGTTGGTCATGGCGGTGGCATTCATCGCCTAGTCAAGGATGAGCCATGGTGACTGACGGCACCCGCCCGGGCGGGCCGGTCGAGAGCATCGCAGCGGGCAGACCACCCCTCGGCACGACGGCGGCTGTCACCACGATGATGCGCCGGAGCGCCGTCCCGGGCCTCTCCCTAGCCGTCGTGAACCGCGATCGGGTGATCTTCGCCGCCGGTTACGGCCTCGCCGACCGTGCTACGAAGACTCCGGCAACCGCCTCGACGTCGTACCTGTGGTTCTCCATGTCCAAGATCGTGACCGCGACGGCGGCGTGCCGGCTCGCTGACGAAGGCCGCCTCGATCTGGACGCCCCGGTCGACGAGTACGTTGAATACCTGCAGGCGGCGCCCGGGACGACGACGCCGAACGTGGGCCAGCTGCTCAACCACACCGCCGGTTTCGGCAACCCGATGCCCGTGCGCTGGGTCCACCCGGCCGCCGCGGATCCGCCGGATCCCGAGGCCCTTCTCCGCCGTCTGATGGGCAGGCGCCGCGCCTACCGGTACCCGGCGGGGCGGACTGCCAGGTACTCCAACGTCGGCTACCTTGCCGCCGGACAGGTCATCGCCGCCGCGTCCGGGATGCCCTTCGAGGCTTATGTCCGCCAGTCCGTCCTGCGGCCTGTGGGCATGGAACACACCGGATTCCGCTATCAGGACGGCGCGGACCAGGCGACCGGTTACGTCAAGGCGCCGCGGATCGTGGACCCCCTGCTGCGCGGCCTTCTGCCCGGCGGGATCGCCGGGTCCCGCCACGGGCCGGACCTGTCACTGAACCTCTTCTACGTGGACGGGCCCGCCTACGGCGGCCTGGTGGGCGATGTGCTGGATGCCGGCAGGTTCCTCCGCCTGCACCTTGGCGACGGCGAGATCGACGGCACCCGGGTCCTCTCCCCCGGGTCGGCCCGCCGCATGCGCACCATCGACCAGGCGGGTAAACCGTTCGACCACGGAACCGGCTGGTTCCGCCGGCCGACGAAGACCCCGGGGCAGTGGGTGGAGCATTTCGGCGCCGGCGCGGGCTTCTGGAACGTCATGCGCCTCTACCCCGGCATCGGTCTCGGCATCGGTGTTATGGGCAACAGCACCCGCATGTACGAGTTCGAACCTCTGTTCGCCCTTCTGGCATCAGCGCCATGGGCCTGATCGCCGTCACCACCCGGCACTGTACCCTCAGGCCTGGCGCCCGCGCCGCCCCAGCAGATAGACACCGACGCCGGCCAGGCACCCCCAAAACGGAGACACGACACCCCACGGGGCAATGCCCGACGCCGTCACGGCCAGTGTAATCAGCGCGGCCTCCTGTTCGGCCGGGCGCCCCTCAGCGCCCAGGACCACGTCCCGGACGGCTCCCTGGAACGCGCCGAGCAGTGCCACCCCCGCCAGGGCGGTCAGCATCGGTGCGGGGACGACAGCAAACAAGGCCACGACGGCCGTGCTGAAAATCCCGAAAACCAGGTAGAAAACTCCGCAGGCAACACCGGCCATGTACCGCCGCCTGGAATCCTCGTGGGCTTCCGGCCCCGCACAAATGCCCGCCGTGATGGCGGCAAGGTTGATGGCGTGGCTCCCGAACGGGGCAAAAATCACGGAAGCGACGCCGGCTCCGCCCAGAAGCAGCCTGTCATTGGGCACATATCCGCTGCTGGTCATCATCGCCAGCCCTGGTCCGTTCTGGCCCGCCGTCGTGACAATCAGCAGCGGCACGGCAATCCCCATGACCGCCGAAATGCTGAACGTGGGTGTCGTCCACAAGGGGCCCGCCAGCGCGAGGGACAGCTGCGGGGTGGAAATTCCACCGGTCAATATCCCCAGCAGCACCCCGGCGAAGAGCGCCACTATAACCGCGTAGCGGGGAACAAACCGCTTCGCCGCGAAATACGCCATCACCAGCCCGCCCGCCATCAGCGGCGAGGACACGACTGCGCCGGCTGCGTTGAGCACGAACGGCAACAGCACACCCGCCAGCACGCCGGCGAGTATTGGCCCGGGCACTACAGACAGCAGCCGGCCGAAGAGACCGGTAACGCCCAGCACGGTCGCCAGCACGCCTGCGACCAGGTAGGCGCCAATGGCATCCGAGTAGGAATAGTTCCCCAGTGCGGTCAGGAGCAACGCGGCTCCCGGCACTGACCAGGCGACCATCACAGGCTGCCTGGTGACCAGGCTGAGCACCGAGCACACCACGCCGCTGGCGATGGAAATCGCCCAAACCCAGGACGTGGTCTGACCGGTGCTGAGTCCCGCATTCTTGGCTGACTGGAGAACCACCAGCAGCGGTCCCGAGTAGGAAACCACGACGGCGACGAGCCCGGCCATCACAGCGGACAGGGACATTGCCGCGCGCAGGCTCGAGGGCCCCGCTGCGCGCGGATGCGCTGGCGGCGTCTTCGATGTCAACGCCATGAATCGCCGCCGCTAGAGGGCAAGGTCCGACGGGTGCCCGGCAAGGGGCGTGATGTCCATCTTCATGTGCGGGAACAAGGGCAGCCCCCACAGGATCTCGTGCAGGCGTTCGTTGCTGGCGACGTCGAAGATACTGAGGTTTGCGTACTCGCCGACGCAACGCCAGATGTTCCTCCATTCGCCGGTGCGCTGGAGTTCCTGCGAGTAGGCCTTTTCCCTGGCGAGGAGCTCCGTTCTGGCCTGGGGGTCCATATCGAACGGGATGCTGACATCCATTCGGACTGCAAAGTGCATGTGTTGTTCCTTCCCTGGGTTGTACCTGGAGCTGTCGGTGACGCCCGCCAGGCTCAGGCGCGGACAGTGTCCAGCACGAAGTCGTACGTCACTTCGTTGCCCGGTGCAGCCGCCCGGGCAGTCGGGGCCAGGACCAGTTCGGGCTTGACGGCCGAGGCGATGTCGTCGGAGAGGTGCTGGTCGCCTTCGAAGTAGAGCTGTGCCGTGAGCAGCTGGCGGCCGGGCGCGGACACTTTCAGGTGCAGGTGCGCGGGCCGCCAGGCGTGCCATCCGGCCGCCGCAATGAGCTTGCCGCAGGCACCGTCGGTCGGGATCTGGTACGGGGCCGGCTGGACGGTGTTGAGCGCGAAGTTGCCCTCGGCGTCTGCGACGACGGTGCCGCGGAGGTTCCACTCGGGCAGGCCGGGCGCGAACTGGGAGTAGAACCCGTTGTCGTCCGCGTGCCAGATTTCCACCTTCGCGCCGGGCAACGGGGTGCCGTCAACGCCGCGGACCTGGCCCTGGAACAGCAGGGGTGTGCCGCCTTCGCCGTCCCGCATCGGCAGCGTGGCCGGCGTTGGGAACTCCGGCGAACCCGGAATGTAGTACGGGCCCTCGATGGTGCCCTTGTTGCCCTCGCGGTCCTCCGTGGAGACCTCTTCAACGACGTGTTCCACCCAGACATCCAGGAATAGCGGCCACTCCCCGTCCTCGCCCACGCCGATCAGCCAGGCTTTCAGGGCGTTGAACTCGTCATAGCTGACCTTGTGCTTTCGGACGGTCTCATAGACTGCGCCCAGGACCGCGTTGGCCAGCAGGGACACGCGTTCCGTCGGAACGTTCAGGGCCTCGGTCTTGCCGCTTTCACGGAACCGTTCGGTGGCGGCGTTGCCGGACTCTGCGGCTTTGGCGTCAAATTCATTCAGCTGGGATGTCATCATTGACTCACTTTCTTGGTCAGTGCCGGCGGCTGTGCAGGCACGTCGTTGGGAATTGATGTGTTCGGTCTTCAGTTGCCCTGGTCGAGGCGGTATCTGGCCAGCTTCTCCGGGTCGATGTCGATTCCGATCCCCGGCGACTGGCGCGTTGACAGGCGCCCGGAAACAATCTCCAGGGGCTCCGTCAGGAGGTCATCGCTCATGTCCAGGAAGTTGGAAAGCTCGCCCGCGCGCAGCGTGGTGGACTTGAAGGCGGCACCGAACGCGACCGTGCAAAGAGTGCCGACCTGGCCGTCAATTTGGTTGCCCATCACGACCTCCGCGCCCATTCCGTCGCACTGGAACAGGATGCGCTGGGAGTGGGAGAAACCGGTGCGGGCCGTCTTGATGCTGACCGCGTTGGCAGCCCCGCTCAGCAGCTCCCGGGTGACTTCACCGGGAGTTGTGGCGCTCTCGTCGGCCACAAACGGGACGGGGCAGTGATCCACGAGCCATCTGCGGCCGAGAACGTCATCTGCCGGACACAGCTCTTCGGCCAGCGTCAGGTCGAGGTCCGCCATGGCGTTGAGCGCCCGGAGGGATTCCGACGGCGTCCACCCCCGGTTGCCGTCGATGTACAGTTCAATGTCGTCGCCCAGGTCCTCCCGCAGCGCCCGGCAAACGTCGACGTCGAGCCTGAACGGCTTACGGCCCACCTTCACCTTGAAGGTGGTGATCCCGTAGGTGTCGCGCATGCGCTCGGCTTCGGCAACCATTTTCGCCGGCTCTGCGAAGCCGAGCATGTGGCTGACCCTCATGCTGCCGGAGTAACCGCCAAGCAGGGCCGTGACGGGCTGGTCCAAGGTCTTTCCGATGACGTCCCAGATTGCCATGTCGATAGCGGATTTGGCGGTCGGATTGCCGACCGTCCGGTCCATGACTCCATGGACCGCCTCGCGGTCCATGACGTCCATCCCCGCGATTGCCGGCGCGAAAAGCGTCTGAATGACAGCCACGATGGATTCCTGGGTCTCCCCGTAGGTGAACGGCCGGGCCGGCGCCTCAGCGACGCCCACGACGCCGTCGTCGCTCATGACCCGCACCAGAACGTGTTGTGCGGTATGAACCTCCCCGCTCGCGAAGCGCAGCGGCTTGCTATAGGGGATGGCGAACGGGATCGTCTCAATAGAGCGTATTTTCACGGGAGCCCTCCGGGGCGGGTCGGGTCGATAAAGATTTTGTTGTCGTCCAGCATCATGAGGAAGCTGCCGACCAGGGCCGAGCTGTCGTTGTGTCGCCACGCCAGCGCAAGGTCTACTGCGTCCGCTCCGAGCAGCGTCCGGTAGAGGACACCCTCCAGTGCGATCCCCCGCACGGACTCGGGCAGAACGGCGACGCCCAGGCCAGCGGCCACCAGCGACAGCTGGGTGGAAGTTTTTGCTGATTCGTGGGCAACGTGAGGGTGGAAATCGGCCGCCGTGCACGCGCGGATGACGGCATCGTTGACCACTGACCGTGACCCTGCCGGGTACATGATGAAGTCTTCGGCCCGTAGTTCGCCGATGGTCACGGAATCCTCCGCGGCAAGCCGGTGACCGGCCGGAAGGGCTACCACAAACTGTTCACGGGCAATGGGTCGCAAGGTCAGGGATGCATCCCGCACGGGCGGGCGCAGGACTCCGATGTCCAGCTCGCCTGACAACAGGGCCAGCTCGATGGCCGCTGTAAGCATTTCGGTGCTGATGTCCAGCGCAACGCCGGGCAATTCATCCTTGACGAGCCGGGCCAGGCGCGGGACCTGAGTGTACGACGCCGTCCCCGTCAGCCCCATGCGGATCGTACCGGCTTTTCCGTCTGCGAATTGGCGGGCCCTGCGGGCCGCGTCGTCCACGCTCCGCAGAATCCGACGCGCGTCCTCGAGGAAGACTTCACCGGCCGGCGTGAGTTTGACGCTGCGCGTGGTCCGGGCGAGTAGTTCGACCTTGAGTTCGGCTTCGAGTTGCCGGATCTGCTGGGACAGCGGGGGCTGGGCCATTTGCAGGCGTTCAGCCGCCTGGCCGAAATGGCGGGCCTCGGCCACCGCCACGAAGTAACGCAGGTGACGCAGTTCCATGCCGCACCGGCTCCTTCCGTCGTCATCGCTGGTCGGCGGGGCTCAAGGCGCCCCTCATTCCGCGGCCGGCTTCCGGGCCGCCGCAGCCCACCATGGTTGCTTGTTGGTTCAACAGCGTAGGGCCGAATTTAGTATTCAACAAATACTCAATTCGTAATTTTTCAGACGATCTAGATATCAATAGGACCCTAGGTGTTCCTAGGCAAATGCCTAGTGTGATGCGTGCCACGCACTGGCAGGGTTGGTGCATTCACCATTGACCGGCCGATCGTTCGGCGGTCCACTCGGGCGGCGTAGCCCGGCACCAAGGGCAACGCGGCCCGATATTGATAGGAGCCAACATGACAGAGACCCTGGCGGGCATCCGAGCCCACCTCGACGAGGCCCTCGTGGAGGACCACGAAAACGGCGTTTTCCGCGCCAACCGCAGCATCTTCACCGACGCAGACCTTTTCGAACTCGAGATGAAGCACATCTTCGAAGGCAACTGGGTGTACCTGGCGCACGACAGCCAGATCCCGAACGTGGGCGACTACTTCACCACCTACATTGGCCGCCAGCCCATCATCATCTCCCGCGACAAGCAGGGCGGGCTTAATGCCCTGATCAATGCCTGCAGCCACCGCGGCGCGATGCTGTGCCGCCGCAAGACCGACAACCGCACCACGTTCACCTGCCCGTTCCACGGCTGGACTTTCAACAACACCGGCAAACTCCTGAAGGTCAAGGACCCCCGCGACGCCGGCTACCCGGAACAGTTCAACAAGGACGGTTCCCACGACCTCACGAAGGTGGCCAGGTTCGAGAGCTACCGCGGATTCCTGTTCGGCAGCATCAACCCGGACGTGAAGCCGCTGGCGGAACACCTCGGCGAATCCACCAAGATCATCGACATGATCGTGGACCAGTCCCCGGACGGCCTCGAAGTCCTGCGCGGCGCGTCCACCTACACCTACGACGGCAACTGGAAGCTGCAGGCCGAGAACGGCGCAGACGGCTACCACGTCTCCGCGACACACTGGAACTACGCGGCCACTACCGCACGCCGGACCACCGGGGAGTCGGCCAACGAAACCAGGAACATGGACGCCGGGGGCTGGGCCAAACAGAAGGGCGGCTACTACTCCTTCGACCACGGCCACCTGCTGCTCTGGACCGAGTGGCTGGACCCCAGCAACCGCCCGCTCTTCGACCGCCGGGACGAACTCGTCGAGAAGTACGGCGCGGAAAAGGCCGACTGGATGATCAACATCTCCCGCAACCTGTGCCTCTACCCGAACGTCTACTTGATGGACCAGTTCGGTTCGCAGATCCGGCACTTCCGCCCCATCTCGGTCGACAAGACCGAGGTGACCATCTACTGCATCGCGCCGAGAGGCGAGAGCGACGAGGCCCGGTCCAACCGCATCCGCCAATACGAGGACTTCTTCAATGCCTCCGGCATGGCCACTCCCGATGACCTGGAGGAGTTCCGCTCCTGCCAGAAAACGTACATGGCCACCGCCGCTCCGTGGAACGACCTCAGCCGCGGGGTGATGCACCAGATTGCCGGACCCGATGCCAACGCCGACGCCATCGGCCTCAAGCCCATTTCCAGCGGTACCAAGACCGAAGACGAAGGGCTCTACCCCATTCAGCACGGCTACTGGGTGGAGACGATGCGCAAAGCGGCAGCCGCCGAAGCAGCAGCCGCAACCAGCGCACAGAACTAGGTCCGCAAGGAGCCCGAGGAGAATCCCCATGACACAAATCATCGAATCCGACCCGCAGGACGCAACGCCCTTCGCACCGGCGGGCCCGGCCACCCTGGAAGACATCCGCGCTTTCCTCTACCGCGAGGCGCGTTTCCTGGACGACCGCGACTTTGACCGCTGGCTGGACTGCTATCACCCGGAAGCCGAGTTCTGGATGCCGGCGTGGGCGGACGACGACCAGCTCACCGGCGATCCCCAACGCGAAATTTCACTGATCTACTACGCCAACCGGGGAGGCCTGGAGGACCGCGTCTTCCGCATCAAAACCGACCGCTCCAGCGCGACCAGCCTGCCGGAACCGCGCACGGGACACAACATCACGAACGTCGAAATCGTCGAGGCCCGTGGCAGCGAGGTTGATGTCCGTTTCAACTGGTTCACGCTGTACTACCGCTACCAGAACATCGACCCCTACTTCGGAACGTCGTTCTACACGATCAACTACGCCGGCACGCAGCCCGTCATCACCAGGAAAAAGGTCGTCCTCAAGAACGACTACATCCACCACATCGTGGATATCTACCACATCTAACTTCCGAAAGACTGGAGTCGAACCCATGACCTATCAGATTGCCCTCAGCTTCGAGGACGGCGTCACCCGCTTCGTCACGGCCAAGCCCAACGAAACCGTCGCCGACGCGGCGTATAAATCCCGGATCAATATCCCCTTCGACTGCCGCGACGGCGCCTGCGGCACCTGCAAAGCATTCTGCGAGTCGGGAAAGTACGACGGCGGCGACTACATCGACGAGGCCCTCACCGAGGACGAAGCCGAGAAGGGCTTCTGCCTCCCTTGCCAAATGGTTCCGGAAACCGACCTGGTCCTGCAGATCGCCGGCACCTCGGAAATGGCCAAGGCCGGCGCCACGACGTTCGAGGCCACCGTCAGCGACGTGACCTGGTTCGCGGACAACACCGCCGCCCTCACCCTTGCCGTGGCAAACCGCGCCGACCTGAAGTACCTGCCGGGCCAGTACATGAATTTCGCGGTCCCCGGCACCGAAGCCACACGATCCTATTCATTCAGCAGCGGCCCCGCCGCACAGGAGCTGCGCTTCCTGATCCGCACGGCACCTGACGGCGCCATGACCACGTACCTGTTGGACCGTGCCGCCGTCGGCGACGTCATCCCGCTGACCGGCCCCATGGGCAGCTTCTTCCTGCGCGACATCAAGCGGCCGGTGCTGATGCTGGCCGGCGGCACCGGGATCGCGCCCCTGCTGTCGATGCTCGAGAGTATCGCCACCAACGTGGACGAAGCCCCCGCCCATCCGGTGCATCTGGTCTACGGCGTCACGTTCGACAAGGACCTGGTGGAGCTGGAGAAGCTGGAGCATTACGCCGCCGAAATCGAGAACTTCAGCTTCGCCACCTGCGTGGCGGATCCGGCCAGCGCTGCGGAGAACAAGGGGTACGTGACGCAGTACATCACGGCCGCGCAACTGAACGACGGCGACGTTGACGTTTACCTCTGCGGACCACCCGCCATGGTGGACGCCGTGCGCAAGTATTGGGACGTCCAGGGCATCACCCCCACGAACTTCTACTACGAGCGCTTCGCCGTCGGCAGCACCGCGGCAGCAGCGCCGGTTCTCTCCGGGGTTGTCGCTTGAGAACGAACGGTGCCCGGGCCATCAGCCCGGGCCGGTTCGCCGGCAGGGTGGTGGTGGTGACCGGAGCGGCGCAGGGAATCGGGTTCGCCGTTGCCTCCCGCGTCGCGGCAGAAGGCGCCGACGCCATCCTGGTGGACCGGGCCGAGCTTGTCCGTGAAGCGGCCGGGGAACTCGCTGCCGGTGGAGCGTCCGCGTTCGCCATCACGGCCGATCTGGAAGATTACGACGGCGCCAGCTCCGCCATCGAGGCGGCCGTGGCCCGGCACGGTCGGATCGACGTCCTCATCAATAACGTGGGAGGCACCATCTGGGCCAAGCCCTTCGAACACTACGAGCCCGAGCAGATCAGCCAGGAAATACAGCGGTCGCTGTTTCCGACGCTCTGGACCTGCCGGGCGGTTCTCCCCCACATGATCAGCCAGCAGGACGGCGTCATCGTCAACGTCGCCTCCGTCGCCACGCGTGGCGTCAACCGCGTTCCCTACGCCGCGGCCAAGGGCGGGGTGAAAGCCATCACGGCGGCCCTGGCCCTCGAGGCGGCTCCGCATGGCATCCGCGTGGTCGCCACAGCTCCGGGAGGGACGGAAGCGCCGCCCCGCCGCGTCATGCGCGGTCCCCAGACCGAAGGCGCCAACGAACAGGCCTGGTACCAGCAGATTGTTGACCAGACCATCGGTTCGTCGCTGATGAAGCGGTACGGGACCCTCGACGAGCAGGCCGGTCCCATCGCGTTCCTTGCCTCGGACGAGGCGTCCTACATCACCGGCAGCGTCCTCGCCGTTGCCGGCGGCGACCTGGGCTGAGTTTCCACCACCCCGGCGGGAACTCAGCCCGAAATAGCACCCAGATTGACCCCCACCCTGCCGCAACGAAGCGGCCCAGGCCCCTGGAGCCAACAAAATGATCGCACTCGCCGCATCCACGGATGCCACCCGCAAGAGAACCGTCCGCTGGGTGATGGCCATCGCCGCTGCAGCCCTGCTCTTTGACGGTTACGACCTCGTGGTCTACGGAACCGTCGTTTCCTCGCTGCTGCGCGACCCCAGCCAGATTGGGGCCCTCGATGCCGCCCAGGCCGGCATCCTGGGTAGCTACGCCCTGCTGGGCGTGATGGTGGGCGCCCTCACCGCCGGCGCCGTTGGGGATTTCCTTGGCCGGCGGAAGCTGATGCTCATCAACATCGTCTGGTTTTCGCTGGGCATGGCTTTCACCGCCATGGCTACCAGCATCCCGGCCTTTGGGCTCCTCCGGTTCCTGACCGGGATCGGCGTCGGCGCCCTCGTCGCCACGGCCGGAGCCGTGGTGGCCGAATTCGCCCCCGCCGGCAAACGCAATTTCTACAACGCGCTGGTGTACTCCGGGGTGCCCGCCGGAGGCCTGCTGGCCTCGCTGCTGGCCATCGTGCTGGACGGGGTGACGGACTGGCGCGGCCTGTTCATGATCGGCGCCCTCCCCCTGGTGGTCCTGTTCCCGCTGGCGTACCTCAAACTGCCCGAATCACCCAGGTGGCTCCTGGCACGCGGCCGCACAGCAGAGGCCCACGCGCTGTCAGTGAAGACCGGTATCCCGCTCGAAGACGGCGACGCCGCCGCCGGCACGGGCTCCGGGGTTTTCGCGCTGCCGCCGGCGGCAGTCAACAAGGCCGGCCGACCGCTGACCGGTTTCTTCGCCCTCGCCACCGGCAACTACCGCACACCAACGATTCTGCTCGGACTGATGAGTTTCTGCGGCCTGCTGCTGACCTACGGGCTGAACACCTGGCTGCCCGAAATTATGGGCCAGCACGGCTATGGCAAGACCTACTCGCTCACGTTCCTCCTGGCACTCAACGCCGGAGCCGTGGCAGGCGGTCTCGTCGCCTCACGGTCGGCGGACTGGTTTGGTCCCCGCGCCGTGGTGGCAACAACGTTCGTTATCGCGGCGGTTTCCCTGGTCCTGCTGACCGTCGACTTCCCGCTCCCGGTGCTGCTGGTCGCCGTGGCTTTTGCCGGCGTGGGAAGCCTGGGCACCCAGGTCCTGATCTACGGGTTCGTTTCGAACTACTACCCGACCCCGGCACGCGCCGCCGGCGTCGCTTGGTGCGCAGGGTTCGGCCGCCTGGGCGGCATCCTCGGACCCCTTGTCGGTGGTTTCCTGATTAGCGCCCAGGCGCCGAGCAACGTGGCTTTCGTGGTCTTCGCAGCCGTCGCGCTGGGCGGGGGACTCGTCACCTTCTTCGTCCGCCGGCACCGCGTCGCGGCCGGACCTGTCCAGCCAGGCAGCGAGGAAGTGCTTGCACCGGCGTCCCGGGCAGGGTGACCGCAGGCGGGGCCGGCGGGAACTGCGACCCACTCACACTCCCGGCGCTCTCCCCCGTAAGGTTGGACTCGATGTTTGACAACGAAGCCGGACACGTGACCGGACGCACGGCGGCGACTCGACAGCTGGCGGAGCTGCTCCGGTCCGCCCGCTCGGGAACGCCCGCCGTCGGCGTCGTCCGCGGCGGCCAAGGGATGGGCAAAACCGCCCTGGTGGAGTCCTTCCTGCGGCTGGAGAACACCGCCATAAACCCGCCGTTGATTCTCCGGGCGGCCGGTGCCGCCTGGGAGCGGACCACAGACTTCGGGGTCGTCCAGCAGTTACTCTCCGGGGCGGCAGGGGCAATCGATCCCCCGGAGCCCGAACCTTCGGCGGAAGCTACGGCGGAAGTTCGGGCTCCGGGGGAACCAGTGCCGGCAACCGACCCTGGCGCCGCCGACGGTCCGGCGTATTACGCGAAGCTGCTGCTTTCCGCTGTTGACCGCTTCACCACGGAGGACCATGATGCGCTGGTCCTGTGGATCGATGACCTCCACTGGGCAGACGTACCCTCGCTGAAGGCCCTTCTTTACGCGCTGCGCCGCGCGGGCCCAAAGGCTGTGTTGACCATCGTTGCCGCGGACATGACCGTCAGCGGGCTGGACCCAGGCGTCGAGGGGCTTCTTGGTTTTCCGGGCGCCCGGACCATAAGGCTGGGCCCGCTCACGCCGGGTGAGGTGCAGTTGATGGCACGCCGAACGCCCGGATCCGCGGACACGGAACTGCCGCTGCCGGCCGCCCGGATCCTGGTGGAGCACACTGGCGGCCGTCCGGGACTGATCCAGCCGCTGCTGGAGCAATATCCGGCAGCGGTCTGGTCCACGGGTCAGCGGGTTCTTCCGGTGCCCTCGGAGCTTAGGGCATTTGTCCAGACTGCGCTGGCACGGCTGCCGCCGGCCGCAGCCGCGCTCACCGAGGCGGCAGCAGTGCTGGGGGTCCGTTCCCCGCTGTCGCTCGCCACGGAACTGTCCGGTGTCCCGGACGCTGTGGCTGCTGTGGACGCCGCCGTCGCTGCAGGTCTCCTGGGACTTTCGACGGCGGGGGCGGACACTCTTCTCCAGTTCCCGCTTCCGGCGGTGCGGGCCGCCATTTATCAAAACCTCGGGCCCGGCCGGCAGGCGGCGGCCCACGCCGCAGCCGCTCGCCTGTCGGCAACCGGGGCCGAACAATTGGCGCACCGGGCTGCTGCTGCACTGCTGCCGGACGCCCCGCTTGCCCGCGAACTCGAAGGAGCGGCGACAGCCTACGCCGCGGAAGGCGCCTGGGGTTCCGCTGCTGATGCCTATGCCGACGCCGCACGGCTAAATCCGGACTGTCTGGAACGTGAGTCGCTCCTGATCATGGCAGTCGACGCCATGGTCGGGGCCGGGCAGCTCCCCCGCGCGGTGACGGCCGTGGAGACCCTCGCACCGAGCCCGCGCAGCGACGCGGTGCGCGGGTACCTTGCTGTCCTCCGCGGCCGCCCCATGCAGGCCGACGCACTGCTCCGCAAGGCCTGGACGTCGGTCGACCCAGCCACCGACCCCGGGACGGCCGGGCAGATTTGCCAGCGGCAGGTGCTCCACGCCCTGGCCCGCTTCAACGCCAGGGACCTCGTGACGTGGGCTGTCCGGGCCAGGCTCACGGCTCCACCGAAGAGCCCGCCAGCCTTCGAGGCGCAGGCCATCGAAGGACTCGGACTCGGCGCCATGGGCCGGTACGCTGAAGCAGAAGCGAGTTACGAGTCAGCGGATCAGCCGTCCGAGAACAGCGCCCAATACCGGCGCATCCATATGGGCAGGGGGTGGCTGCACCTGGCCATGGACCGGCTCGACGAAGCCCGGACCGAACTGGCCGGCGCTGTTCCCACAGAGTTCGGCCGCGGTTCCCACCGCATTTCCCTGTGGACCCAGGCCTGGCTTGCCAGGACAGATTTTGCGTTGGGCGCGTGGGACGGCGCCCTGAGAACGGTCGAGAACGCCGTGGCCCTGCAGGAAGAGTCCGGAATAGCGCTGCTCAGTCCCCTGCTGCATTGGAGCGGCGCACAAATTCATGCGCTCCGCGGCAACTGGGACGCCGCCGCCGACCATCTGGAGCGGGCCGCCGCCGCCGCTGACAGCTACCCGATCATGGTCCTGCCGCACTGCCTCGCCCAGGCGCAGGTCGCGGAAGTGAGGGCAGACTATGAAGGCGTCATTCGTGCACTCCGCCCGGTCCTGAGAATGGACCGCAGCAGCGGCATTGACGAACCCGGCTTCTGGCCATGGCAGGACCATTACGCCAACGCTTTGGTCATGGTGGGACAACTGGAAGAAGCAGACGCGTTCCTGCGCCCGCACGAGCGGCTGGCCGGGCAGCGGCAGCATCAGTCAACCATGGCGCGGCTGGCTTCCGTTCGGGGCCGAATCCAGGCGGCCGTGGGAGATTTCGACGCCGCCCGTGTCACCTTCCTGGACGCTCTCGCCCGGCTGGAGAATCTGCCGATGCCATATGCGCGGGCCCGGATTATGTTCATATACGGCCAGTCCTTCCGCCGGGCTGGGAAACGGCGCGAGGCGGCCGGGATGTTGATCCAGGCACGCGATTTGTTCTTGGTGCTGGGCGCGGCGGCCTATACCGACCGGTGCGAGCGTGAACTGCGTGCCAGCGGGGTCAGCACCGAGGAGAACCGGCGCCAGCCGGCATCCGCTCCAGCGGCGGCTGACACCGCAACTCGCTTCGACGAGCTGACGGACCAGGAACAGGCAGTTGCGTCGCTGGTCGCTTCGGGCCTGACCAACAAGAACGCCGCAGCCGAACTCTACGTGTCCGTCAAGACCGTGCAATATCACCTCACCCGGATCTACCGGAAGCTCCACATCTGCTCACGTTCAGAGCTGGCCGCTGCCTATCTCGAACGGGTTCCTAGCTCCGGGCAAGGCAAAAAGTGACCCGCCTGGTCCGCAGCGGCGCAGCATTCCTGCACCGCGCTACGCCGCCGCCGACTTAGAGGATGCACGACTTCCGGCCGGTAGCCCGCTTCTCGGAGATTCGCGGAGTGACCGCGGACGACGGTCGGCCTGAGCTCATTCTCGTCGAGGCGTCCCGATCCTCAACCGGACGACCGTGAGAAGCCGACATGGCGCTCGACCCGTCTTCCGCCAGCCGGCGGTCTGGCCCTTTTGCACCCTCCATCCGGCACTAGTTGACTGGCTGGGGCCTTCCGGGCAGGCTGCGAGGACATCCGGCAAGGAGAACCACGATGACTTACCGACGTTCGTTGGCCGCTATCACGGTGCTGCTCGGGTTTGCCCTTTCCGGGTGCCATTTTTGTTGCCGGGCCGCTTACGGTCAGGTCTCCGCCGGCTTCAAGTCGATGGGCTTCTGGTACACGGACTTTTCGACGACGATCACTGTGGAGTCAATCGAGGTGACCGATTCGGAAGCGAGCGTCCATTTCAAGGAATTGACCGAGGAACACCAGGCCTCGGCGGCGAATGGGCCAAGCAACGTCCCGTCCGGCTACTCGCTGCCCCAGACGGCAACGTTCCGGGCGTCCGCGGACGGCTGGCAGCTCGACAGCATCACGCCTTTGGTACATGGGGGCGGCTTGCCGATGTCCATCGTCGAGCAACCACGACGATGACTTCCATCAAGGTATCAACGGGTTCCAATCCTCAAGCATTTTCAGTTGCCCATGTCCCTTCAGGATGAGCTGCACAGACTCTACTCCCGCGGACGAAAACCGGACCGGGTTCAGTTGGTGGCCGTGATTCGCACGCCGTCGACGGGTCTGGGCCCGCTGGTGGTGGAGACTTCCCCGACCGCGCGGAGGAATCGCGCTCAGCGTCTCGTCTCGTACCTGGTCAGGACTACGCCGTCGGGAAACGTCCGCGTCTCCACCAGGTTCAGGTTCACCCAGCTGTCGAGCGAGGTGAAGAACGGAGTGCCGCCGCCCACCAGGACCGGATGGGTGGCTAGCTGGTATTCGTCGATCAGCCCGGCCCGCATGGCCGCCCCGGCGAGCGTTGCGCCGCCGACGCTCATCGGGCCGCCGTCCCCGGCCTTGAGCCGGGTGATCTCGGCGATCGCGTCGCCGGTGACCAGGCGGGTGTTCCAGTCGAGCTTGTCGATCGTCGAGGAGAACACCACCTTCGGCGTGTCCCGCCAGTTCCGCGCGAACTCGATCTCCGCCGGGGTGGCGTTGGGCTGCTGGTCGCCGGTCGGCCAGTAGGAGCTCATGGTCTCCCAGAGTTTGCGGCCGTACAGCGTCAGGCTGCTAGCCCGCTCATGGTCGAGCCACCATTGGAACAGTTCGTCGCTCGGCCCGCCCCAGCCGATGTCGTCGCCGGCCGCGGCGATGTAGCCGTCCAGGGTCAGATTCATGCCGTAGATCAGTTTCCGCACGGCGCCAGCCTTCCGTCTTGTCGTGGTCGAGGGCGTCATTGAACTCTGTCGTCCCGCATATGATCGGCAGCATCCTGTCCCTCATGGAGCCACCGTAACTGCCCATGATCTGGATGTCATAGCCTTCGGTCGGCGTTTCAACTGAGCTGCCCGGTGAAGGATCCTGGGTTTTTGCATCGGAACGGCCGGTGGTCACGGATCAGGCCGTCTCAGTGGTCCTGAATGGGGTTTACATACTCAGAAGTGCAGAATCAGTGGTGGACGCGGTGACATGTACGTTCAGAAGCAAGACGGATCGGTGGATCAGTTCCTCAACGCTCAGCACGAAGAATTGCTTCAGAAGCTGCTCCTGTCCGCAAGGGATGGTTCTCTCTCAAGGGAACCTTCACCTACGAAGTCATGACGGCGCCGGGAGTCACCCGCTTCGTAGGTCTGGACGAACTCGGTGCAGCTGTCGGCTACGGACCTCAGCACTCCCGTAAGGATTGGCAGGAGCGCCAGATGGTTGCAGACCGCCTCTTCAGGGAGGGACGCAAGGATGATTGGGTTCACTACTCCAGCTCCTATGACCGACCGCCTGGTTACCTCGCGTGGAAGCGGATGACCCGAACGGAGTGAAAAATGATCAACCCCACTCCAACGCTGACGAATACAACATCTGGCCAGCGGGGCGCCTCTGTGGCAAGCCGATACAAGGCTGGGACCATGATGAAGATGGCGAGGCCGATACCGATCCAGGCTGAGAGCTTGATTCGCCTTCGCTTTTCCGGTGTTTTGGCTGCGGGTTCACTGCTGGTGTGATTGTTGGCCGGCCTGCTGTAATGCTCGGGTTCCATGCGTCTGCCCCCTCAGGATTGGTGTCCCGAGACTACCCGAGGAACCCGTCCACTTTAGGAGCGGCTGCTGGTCCGCATTGGACCCGTAAAGAGTTCCCCGTAGGGGATCCCTGCCACAACGTAAGTGTTGCCCAGACCACTTCGGACATTCCTTTCAGACGCCTTCGGAAACTGACAGCCGGATTCGCAGCCGTGCCACCAGCGTCGCGGCGAGCAACGCCGTCGTAAGTTCCAACCCGATGACCGCCAGCGACATGGCCGCGGGGTGGCCTCCCGGTCCTGTCACGGCCGCGGCCGACGGTGCGTGGTTGTGGCCGCCGGCACCGGCTCCCAGGAACAGGAATGCGTGCAGGAGGGCCATGGCCACGGCACTGGCCATGACCCGTTGGAGGGCGTCGACGCGGAGGTGCCGCCAAATGTGCACGGTGCAAGGCAGACATACGGCAACCATGGCAACCATCAACGCATTCAGCCAGAGCGAGTGCCGGTTCTCCGCCACCAGCCACAAGTGGAAGAGGCAGGAGCCGGCCGTCACGGCGCCGCACATCCTGGCGTGGAGCGTGGGGCCGGCCGACCGGCCCCACGCCCGAATCCGCGCCATGCCTTAGCTGCTACGCATGGCAGTGGCCGCCGGCCGCCTGGGCGGAGGCGGGGACGTCCAGCACGGGACTGCGGTCAAAAAAGCCGTCCGGCCGCAGCTTGAAGCCCACGGTGTCCACCGGCATGATGGGCCAGTCCTCGGTCCGGGGAAAATGGGTCAGCCCGAAAGTATGCCAGACCACGATGTCCTGGCCGTCGATGTCCCGGTCCTGCGCGATATAGGCCGGCAGCCCCGCTCCCCCGGCATGCTGGTTCACGAAATCGCCGGTGGGGTAACGCTCGGCGTCGGCAAAGCGGGTCACCCAGAGGTCCTTGGTGGCAAATGCCGCCCGGCGGGCAATGGAGGATTCGGGATCCGCCAGCAGGGTGGGCTGTCCCTGGGCATGGAGTTTGTAGCCCACGGCTTCGCCCAGCCGGTTCCGCGATTCGGGGTTCGAGATGACCCAGGTCCGCCCGCTGCGGGCGTCGGCCTCGCGGACGCCGTCCGATTCGCGGCTGAGCACGGTCCGTTTCCGGGAGAAGGCGTTGCCGCGTTCGTTTCCCTCGCCCATCGCCTGCCGGACCACGTCCTCTTCTTCAACGCGGTTGGTGAAGCCGTCGATGGCCATGTCCAGCCGGGCGCTGAAGAGGTGCTGGTGGAACGGGGCGCCCAGTCCCGGCGCCAGCTGGGAGATGTTGTCCGAGCCGGCTTCGGGGTAGGCGCTGGTGAACACGACGCCGGTGGCCTTGGCCTCGAACTCGATGGTGCCGTCGAGGTAGAGGTACCAGTAGAACCCGTAGTCGTAGTTACCGATGGTGGTGAAGAACGAGATCACCAGGCGGCGGTTGCGCCGGGTGTAGGTGATGCCGGACCAGAGGTCGCTGTGCTTGGCCAGGATGCCCCAGTCCTCCTCGTGCATGCATATGCCGTTGCGGATCTCGCGGGGATTGCCGAAGGCATCACTGATTACGGGGCTGAGGTAGGTGATCTCCCCCAGGCAGTCACATCCGAGCTCCAGGGAGTTGGCGTACTGGCCCACGAGGTACTCGCCGGTGTCGAAGTAGTTCTGCCAGGAGCGGATCGGCGACGGGTCACCATAGGGCACCACCATCTCGGCGATGGACGCCCGGTTGATGATCGGTCGCAGCCGGTCGCCGTCCTGGAAGGCGATGTTGTGCAGGACGACGCCTTCCCGGACGTCGAAGCCGACGTCGACGCTCCACTTTTCCCATTCCACATGGTTCCCGTCGGTCACGGTGAAGCTGGGCCCTTCGGGCTGCGTGATGGAGATGGGCTTCTGCGTGGTCCGCAGCGGCCCGGTCAGCTCCGGATCGGTGTAGTTGCCGTGTTCGGCGGGAACCGGCACAGCGCCGGTGTCCAGCACCTGCGTCACCGTCTTGCTGACCACGTCGACGTAGGCCACGAGCCCATCGACGGGGTGCGCCCAGGCGCTGTCCTCCGGGAACTCCTGCACGAACGCCAGCCCGCGGAGGATGCGGCGGCCCCTCTCCTCGGGGTACTCGAAGACACCGGCAGACAGCGGGGCGACCCTGACCTTGCCGGCGTCCAGGCCGCGCGCGGCCAGCGCCTTGAGCCACCGCTCGTCCGAAGCCAGCAGTTCCTCGACCACCTCGAACTCTTCCTCCAGGACCGGTAACTCGCCGACGACGGCGGTGTCCAGTTCGACGGCGGAAACCACCTTCTGAGCCGTCACGGAGACGGTGACGTCCGCCGGACGGCCGCCGTCGACGTCGTGAATGAACACCCGGAAGCGGCGGTCTTCACGGTCCCTGGCGGCGCCGCGGGCCGGCTCCAGCAGGCCCAGGTAGGCAATGCGCTTCTCCGGTCCCAGCAGGCCGGCGGCCAGCAGAACGCTCCGGACCTCGGCGATTTCGGCGCCCGTCGCCAGGCGGTACGGCGCATCGGTGTCAGTAATTGAGGGCATCATGGCGGCCTTCTGTCCGGGACCTTTGCGGGTCGGATTTTTATTTTCTATAGTTGTAGAGAATACCGATCCGTAAGATGTGCCACAAGAGTCAGCCACGAAAATTTTTCCCGGGGAGCAGTTCCGTGCCAAAGATTGTTGATCATGATGAGCGCCGCCTGGAACTCGTGGACGCGACGTGGCGGATCATTGCCCGGCTGGGCATCGAAAGTGCCACCATGCGCGAAATCGCCATCGAGGCGGGGTTCGCCAACGGCGCCCTCAAGCCCTACTTCCCCACCAAGGACGTCCTGCTGGCCTTTGCCTTCAGCCATGTCTTCAACAGGACCAACGCGCGGGTGGCAGCGGTCACCGCCGGGAAATCAGGCCTGCCGGCGCTGCGGGACTTCTGCCGCGAGGTGCTCCCGCTCGACGAGGAGCGCATCAACGAGGCGCGGATCGTGATCCCCTTCTGGCAGAAAGCGGTCAATGACGAGGAGAAGTCCGCAATCCACCGCGCCTCGATGGACCAGTGGCACCACATGATCCTCGGATACCTCGGCCAGGCCCGGAGGAACGGCGACGTCACCACCCCGGTTCCGGATGACGCCATCGCCGGCCACCTGCTGAACATGCTGCTGGGCGCGCAGATTACCGCCGCCCTTGCACCCCCGGCACCGACGACGGAGGGGCCTGCGGCCGAGCCTCCAGCCGCCTCGCAGCCACTCGGTGAGGCCCTCTCGGCCCAGCTGGAGGGTTACCTTGGCCTTCTTGGCCCGGCCCGCTGATCTTTTTTCGCCGAGTGTTGAAAAAAGATGACACCGGCGGCCACCGGCGCTAACCTGAAAGGACTGTGTCCCATGACACACCCCCAGGATTATGACGGCGTCAGGATCTGCAATGGCCCCAGCTACAACCCACCGAGACTCCCAGGACGTCCGCACCAGCGTGGCAACCTCCTTTGACCACTGGAGGCACCTGGTCGCGGAGTCCTTTGTCCCACTCGTGGCCCGGACGGGCAATCCGGACACCTTCAGCGGCCGCATGAGGTCCCGGCTGCTCGACCGAGTCTGCATCGTCGAGGTCACGGCATCCAGCCACGAGGTCCACCGCACGCCCGCACTGATTGCGCAATCCGGCCAGCGCTACTTCAAACTCAATCTCCAGCTCCACGGGACCGGGCTCCTCATCCAGGACAACCGCGAAGCCGTGCTGCGCCCGGGTGACCTCGCGATCTATGACACTGACCGGCCGTACACCCTGGCGTTCGAGGAGCAGGCCCGGGTGATGGTGGTGATGTTCCCTTACGATGCCCTGTCACTGCCGCCCGACTGCGTGGGGCAGCTCTCTGCCGTGCGGATGGCCGCAGGCGGCAGCCTGACCGGCATCGTCGGGCCGTTCATTGCCCGGCTCGCGGAAAACCTGGACGTCCTGAACGGCCCCAGCGGTTCGCGGCTGACCACCAACGCCCTCGACCTCGTATCCACGATGCTCCATGCAGAACTGTCCATGACTCCGGACCGGATGAAGCCGCAGGCGCTCCTCGCCACGTCCGTCCGCGAGTACATCGAGGCCCATCTCTCCGATCCCGCACTCTCCCCCGCCTCCATCGCCGCGGCCCATTTCATCTCCACCCGCCATCTGCACAACGTCTTTCACGAATCAGGGGCCACCGTGTCCGGCTGTATCCGGAGCCAGCGGCTGGAACGGACCCGGCGGGACCTGCGGGATCCGCTGCACGCCGGGGACTCGGTGGGCACGGTCGCCGCCCGCTGGGGATTCCTGGATGCGGCGCACTTCAGCCGCACATTCCGGGTTGCCTTCGGCCAGTCCCCCAGCGACTGGCGCCGCGGCGCCTGAGAGGCCCCTGCCTAGACCGCTGTACCGACCGCTGCAACGACCGCTGCAACGACGGGAGGGTGCGGTTCCGGAAAATCCGGAACCGCACCCTCCCGTCGTTGTCCTGGCGCCGGCTTCCGGCGCAGTGGTGGCCTAGCCGGCGAACTCCGCCACTCCGGCCCGGCCTCCGCCCCGGCTCAGGACCCGGACCTCCACCAGCAGGCCGGCCACAAACACCGCGGGGACGGCCACCAGGAGCGCCACGGCGGTTTCGGCGCTGCCGCCGATGAGGGACGTGAAGTTGCTGACCACCAGGTACAGCACCCAGGCCAGGAGCACGGTGGCCGCCACCGGCGCCACGAGTGTCTGCCAGTACTGCCCGGAGACCCGTTCGCGCCGGAAATACACGACGACGGCGAGGGAGGACAGCATGTACAGCACCAGCAGTGCCGCAACAGCCAGCCCGCTGAACCAGGAGAACAGCGTCAGGACCGGGTCCATCGCGAGCAGGGCGAAGGGCGCCACCAGCAGCAGGGCGATGCCGGTCTGGATCCGCGCAGCCACCGCCGGGGCCCGGTGCGCGTTGGTCCGTGCCACGATGTCGGGCAGGGAACCGCGCAGCGCCAGCGAATGCAGGTAGCGGTTGATGCCATTGTGGAAGGCGATGATGCCGGCCAGCAGGGACGTCACGAGAAGAATGCCGGTGGTGACCCCTGCCCACGGCCCGAACAGCTCCACCATGGGCGTGAGCACAAACGCCGTGGAGTCACCGGACTCCAGGGCCGCCCCCGCCGCCCCGGCGACCTGCGACGGGCCGTAATAGCTGACCAGCATCCAGGAAATGAAGGAGAAAAAGACGGCGATGACGCCCACGGACAGGTAGGTGGCCCGGGCCACGGTCCGCTGCGCGTCCTTGGCCTCAGCCGAATAGATGGCGGTGGATTCGAATCCGAACATGGAAGCCACCGCGAACATGATGGCCACGCCGGGGGCGCCGCTGGCGATCGCCTCGGGCGAGAAGGACGCGGCGATGCTGAGACCTTCCGGTCCCCCGCCCCGGAACAGCACAGCCAGCCCGAACATCAGCAGGATTGCGACCTCCAGGCCCACGAGAACTGCCAGGACCCGGGCACCGAGTTCAATGTTCAGTGAACCCAGGACCTGCACGCCGGCCATGGTCACCACAGCAAGCAGCCACCAGGGGACATCGATTCCGGCACTGCCAAGGAGGCCGGAAAAAGCCGCGCCGTAAAGGCCGTACATGGCTGCCTGCACGGTGCTGTAGGCCAGCAGCGCCAGCCACGCGGCGCCGGCGCCGATCTTCCGCCCGAACGCCGCCGTGACGTAGGCGTAGAAGGCGCCGTTGGCCTGGATCTTCCGGCTCATGGCAACGAAACCCACCGCGAAAATCACGATGACAATGCCGACCACCAGATAGGCGCCGGGCGCTCCGGGGCCATTGCCGAGCGCTGCAGCCAGCGGGGACGCCCCGACGATACCGGTCAGCGGCGCCTGGGCGGACAGAACAAAGAACAGAATGCCCATGACACCGACGCTGCCGGCACGCAGGGCAGTGGAGTGCTCGTGCCGGGGAGTGGTTTCTGCGGTCCGGGACTCGGAATTTGAAATACTCATTGGATCCTTCTTAACGGTCATGAGTGCTGGGTCAGTGGTGCTTGGCACCGTGCAAACCAGCATGGCAGCGGCCCCGTGTCCGGCTTTTGTCGATCAGTGACCGTTTGTTGTAGCTCAGCGCAGCGACGCCCTTTCCCGACCGATCCGTGCTTCCCCCGTTGACGTGCTTCCCCCCGGAACCTGGCCGCCATCGTTCGCTCGTCGTCAAGAGTCGTTCCCGCAGAGACAAGCCACCGGGCTTCCGCCGGAGGACGCTTGTAGCAGCGTCTTCAGGCCGCAGGGCCGGGACGGATCACCAGCTGCGCCTTACTACTCGAAGTGGAGTCCCGATGGAAACCTACGATGCCCTTCTCGCCGCAATCACGCCGTCGTCCGGCCTGACCCGCACGATTCTTGACCCGGCCACGGGCGAGCCCGTGGGGGAAGCACCGGTTCATGACGTGGCGGACCTGGAGCGCGCCATCACCGCCGCCGCGGCCGCGCAGCCGGCCTGGGCCGCGCTGGGTCACGACGCCCGCAGCGCTGCACTGCTCAGGGCTGCCGACGCCGTCGACCGCTCCGCCGAGGAACTCGCCCTGCTCCTCTCCCGCGAGCAGGGCAAGCCGCTGAACGGCCCCAACGCCCGCTTCGAAGTCGGCGCCTGCTCGGCCTGGCTCCGTGCCACGGCCGCGACCGGGCTGGAGCCGGAAACCGTCGTCGACGACGGCGAGACGCACGCCGTCGTCAGCTACCGCCCGATCGGCGTCGTCGGTGCGATCGGGCCGTGGAACTGGCCCATGATGATCAGCGTCTGGCAAATCGCCCCCGCCCTGCGGATGGGCAACGCCGTGGTGGTCAAACCCTCCGAATACACTCCGTTGAGCGTCCTGGCGCTGGTCAGCGTCCTGAACGAGGAACTGCCGGAGGGCCTTCTGTCCGTTGTGTCCGGCGGACGCGAGGTCGGCGCACGTCTGGCCGAGCACCCGGCCGTCGGAAAAATCATGTTCACCGGCTCTACCGCCACCGGCAAGGCCATCATTAAATCCTCCGCCGGCACCGTCAAACGGCTCACCCTCGAGCTCGGCGGCAACGACGCCGGCATCGTCCTCCCCGACGCCGACCCGAAGGCGATCGCCGAAGGCCTGTTCTGGGGTGCCTTCATCAACACCGGGCAGACCTGCGCCGCGCTCAAGAGGCTGTATGTCCACGACGACATCTACGATGCGGTCTGTACGGAACTCGCCGCCGTCGCCGCGGCAATGCCGATGGGCGTCGGACTCGACGAGGTGAACGTCCTGGGCCCGCTGCAGAACAGGCAGCAGTTCGACATCGTGGCCCGGCTCGTCGACGCGGCGCGCGACTCCGGCGCCCGGATCCTGCTGGGAGGTAACCCGGAGACAGACCAGCCGGGCTACTTCTACCCCACTACGCTGGTGGCCGACATAGACAATGACAACCCCCTCGTCGCCGAGGAACAGTTCGGCCCGGCCCTGCCCATCATCCGCTACAGCAGCGTCGAAGAGGCAGTGGCCATGGCGAACGCCCTCGACGTCGGCCTGGGCGCCTCCGTCTGGTCAGCAGACCCGGCCGCGGCCCGTGCCGTGGCAGCACGGATCGAAGCCGGAACAGTGTGGATCAACAAGCACGGGGCCGTGGACCCTCGCGTTCCCTTTGGCGGGGCCAAGCAGTCCGGCTACGGACTTGAGTTCGGCGTCGAAGGCCTCAAGGCCCTCGGTGTCCCGCAGGTGATCAGCGGCTGACGCTGGACAGGGTCGCCGGAGCGAAGGTGTTGGCCGGCCGGGGCAGGCCGTAGTGTTCCCGCAGGGTCCGGCCGGTGTATTCGCGCCGGAAGAGTCCGCGGTCCCGCAGGATCGGGATGACGTGGTCGACGAAGGCGTCGAGGCCGGACGGGAGCACAGGCGGCATGATGTTGAAGCCGTCTGCCGCCCCGGCCACGAACCACAACTGGATCTCGTCGGCCACCTGCTCCGGTGTACCGGCGAACGTGCGGTGTCCGCGGCCGCCCCCGAGCCTGCCGATGAGCTGGCGCACGGTCAGGCGTTCCCGCCGTGCCAGGTCCACGATCAGCGTGTATCTGCTCTTGGCGCCTTCGATCTCGTCCTCGGAGGGGAGGTCCTCCGGCAGCTCGGCGTCCAGGGCCAGGGATTCCGGCGAAACGCGAAGCACGCCGGCCAGCTGCCGTCTGGCATGGTCGGGGTGAATGAGTTCATCGAGCTCCTTTTCGAGCCGCCGGGCTTCGGCCCCGGTGGAGCCGATGACCGGCACGATGCCCGGGAGCACCTTGATCGTTTCCGGGTCCCGGCCCGCGGCAGCTGTCCTCTGCTTCAGGTCGGCGTAGAAGCGCTGCGCGTCCGGGAGCGTCTGCTGGGCGGTGAACACCGCTTCGGCGTAGCGGGCGGCGAAGTCCTTGCCGTCCTCCGAGGAGCCGGCCTGGACGATCACGGGGTGGCCCTGGGCGGAGCGCGGCACGTCCAGCGGTCCCTGGACGCTGAAATACGTGCCGATGTGGTTGACCGGGTGGACGCGCGTGCTGTCCCCCCAGATCCCGGTGCTTTTGTCTCCCACAGTGGCGTCGTCCTCCCAGCTGTCCCAAAGCTTGCGTGCCACATCCAGGAATTCCGCGGCCCGCTCGTAACGCCGCGCGTGGGCAGGCTGGTCCTGCAGGGAGAAGTTCCTCGCAGCAGCGTCTCCCGCGGTGGTGACGACGTTCCAGCCGCTTCGTCCGCCGCTGATGTGGTCCACGGATGCGAACCTTCGGGCCAGGTTATAGGGATCGTTGTAGGTGGTGGACGCGGTGGCGATCAGCCCGATCCGTTCGGTGACGGCGGCGATGGCGGCCAGCAGGACGGTGGGCTCCAGCGTGCCGTAGGGGCGCTGGCCGACGTCGCCGTGCAGCACCGGCGAGTCCGCGAAGAAGATGGAGTCGAAGGTCCCGCGTTCCGCTGTCCGGGCCAGACGCTGGAAATGGGCGATGTCGGTGCCGGCGAAGCTGTCACTTTCCGGCAGCCGCCACGAGGCTTCGTGGTGCCCGGTGCTCATGAGGAACGCGTTCAGGTGCAACTGCCTCGACCCGCTCACAGCCGCACTCCGGACACGTCACCGGGGAGAACAACCGTCTCGGAGTAAGTGGAGGAATCCCCCTGGATAGGTGTGCTTCTGCGCCCATCGATGCCTTGGGGAACATCGCCGGCGACGGTGACCCGGTTGAGCTGGCGGGGCTGGCCGTCGTAGTTGTCCGGGGCGTAATGCTGGGTGATGCGGTTATCGAAGAGGACCAGCTGGTCCGGTTCCCAAGTCACCCGGACCACGTTCTCCGGGCGTGTGACGTAGGCCTGCAGCAGCCGCAGGATGTCCTTTGACTCGGTGTTGGACAGGCCCACGATCCGCAGCCTTTGGGCGAAGCCTCCGATGAACAGGCCGCGCTCTCCGGTCAGGGGGTGGACCCGGACCACGGGGTGGGCGGTTTCGAAGTGGATCCGGGTGAATTCCTTACGGCGTTCCGCGGCGTTGGCGTGCTCAAGGTTTTTCAGCACGGAGTAGTCGTAGTCGTTGGTGTGAACGGCCCAGAGGGTGTCGGCGAAGTTTCGCAATTCCTCCGGAAGGTCCTGGTAGGCCCCGGCCGACGTGGCAATGAGTGTTTCGCCGCCGTAAGCCGGAAGGGTGATGCTGCGCAGGGTCGAAGCCTGCGGCGGGTTCACCACGAACGTGACGTCGGTGTGCCAGTTGTTAGCCGACCCGTTCTCGCTGTCCACCGGCAGGACCGCCGGTTTGCCGTCCACGGACGCCACGGTGGGGTGGGCCTGGGTGAGCGGGCCAAAGCGGCTCGCGAAGCGGACCTGGGCGTCGTCGTCACGGATGTTCGCTTCCCTGAAGACCAGGGCCTTGTGGGTGTTGAGGGCCTCCCGGATCTGGGCGATGGTGGCGTCGCTGAGGTCGCTGCTGAGGTCCAGGCCGCGGATCTCGGCGCCGATGCGCGCGCCCAGTTTCCGGAATTCGAGTCGGGTTTCGGTGGTTGTTGACATGGTGTTTGTGTCCTTGCTGTGTCGGGGGAAGGTTAGTTTGGCTGGGTCAGTTTGCTTGGGATCCGACGGCGGTCCGCCACCGGGAGAAGTGCCGTTCGACGGCGACCAGCAGGTAGTTGACCAGCAGGCCGAGCAGCGAAACGGTGAGGATCCCGGCGTACATGTCCGGGATCAGGAAACTCATCTGGGAGTTGACGATCAGGTATCCGAGGCCCGCTTTCGCCCCGATCATTTCCGCGGCGATCAGCACCAGGATCGAGGACGTGCCTGCCATCCGGATACCCGTGAAAATGGTCGGCACGGCTGAAGGAAGGATGACCTTCTGGAACAGCCGGAAGTTGGACAGACCGAGGGAACGCGCGGCGCGGATGAGCAGCGGATCAACGCTCCTGACGCCGGCGATGGTGTTCAGCAGCACGGGGAAGAACGCGGCGTACGCCACAATGCTGATCTTGGACGTCTCCCCGATCCCCAGCAGGAGGGTGAAGACCGGGAGCAGAGCCAGCGCGGCGGTGTTCCGGAACACCTCCAGCAACGGGTTCAGGAAACGGTCCAGCGCCCGGTACCAGGCGACCAGGAGGCCCAGCGCGACGGCAGCCACAACGGCGATGCCAAATCCGCTGGCAGACCGGGTCAGGCTGGCCGCCAGGTGATTCTGCAGCTGCCCCTTGGCAATTAGGGCACCTAGTGCCTGCAGGACCTCGTGCAGTGGCGGGAGGAAGACCCGAGTCGACGGAGAGGCGAGATATGTCGGCCCCAGTTCCCAGAGCAGCAGGAACAGCAGGATGGCACCCGACGCCCAGATCCCGCGCCCGGCCCTGCGGGCGCCCGACCGGATCAGCGCGGGCAGTTGCCGGGTGGCCGGGCGCCGGGGGGCCTGTTCCGGGTCGGCCACCGTCACGGCAGTAATAGGCGGTGAGACTGTGTCTTTGGTCAGTGTCGGCGTGGTCATCAGGCTGCCCTTTCCTTGCTGAGTTGCGGTGCCTCATCGGGTGCTGAACCGTCGGGCAGGATCTTGGCGTGCCCGGCTTCCTGGGCTTTCCGGACTTCGTCGTGCAGCAGGGACCAGACCTTGTGCCGGTGTTCGACGAAGGCAGCGTTGGAACGGACGTCGCCGTCACCGGACCTGTCCCCCAGATCAATGTCCACGACCTGTTTCAGCCGGCCGGGGCGTGAGCTGAGCACAGCCACCCGCTGGCCCAGATACACGGCTTCATCGATGCCGTGTGTGATGAAGATGATCGTTTTGCCTGTGGAACGCCAGATGCGCAGCAATTCCTCTTGGAGCTGCTCGCGGGTCTGGGCGTCCAGCGCCGCGAACGGCTCATCCATGAGGAGGATGTCCGGCTCGTACGCGAGGCTCCGGGCGATCGCGACGCGCTGTTTCATACCGCCGGAGAGCTCGTGCGGGTACCTGTCCTCGAAGCCGGACAGGCCTACAAGCTCCAGATATTCTCGGGCCTTTTCGGCGCGTTCCTTGCGGCCCAGCCGCCGCCCGTCGCTCCCGGCTCCCTCGAGGCCGAAGGACACGTTGGCAGCTGCAGTGCGCCAAGGGAACAGGGCATATTGCTGGAACACCACGGCCCGGTCCCGCCCGGGCCCGGTCACCTCCTTGCCGTCCACGATCACCTGGCCCTTGTCGGGTTTGGTGAGACCGGCAAGGAGGTCCAGCAGGGTGGTCTTGCCGGATCCACTCGGACCGACGAGGGTGATGAACTCGCCTGCGGCGACGTCGAGGGTGATGCCGTCCAGCGCCGTCAGGGTGGAGCCGTCAGGGTTCTCCTTGCTGGGCCGGACGGTGAACTGCTTGCCTATGTTGCGGAGGCTGATCTTCGGCGTCGAGCCGCCGCCGGTCATGATGCCGCCCCCTTCAGCAGACCGTTGAAGTCGTTCGTGAAGTACTTGGACGGGGTGATGTCGCCGGTAACGATTCCGGTGTCTTTCAGCCAGGCAGACCAGCGGCTGAAGTCCTCGTCCCTGATGGCGCCCTTGGACGGGACCCCGACGCTCTTCCAGTACTTCAGCGCCGCAGTGCTCTCGGAGCGCTGGCGTTTGTCAATGATGCTCGTAAAACGCGCGATCACTTCCTCGCGGGGCGTGCTGCGCGCCCATTCGATGGCTTTGGCCACCCCGGTGGTGAAGATCCTGGTCGTTTCAGGATTCTTTTCTATGAAATCCTTGCGCAGCACGAGCTGGCCGCCGGCGAAGGTACCGAAGAGTTCGTAGTCATTGAACAGGGAACGCAGGCCGCCCTTAGCGACAGCGTTGTCCTGCAGCACTCCCCCAAGCGCCCCGACGTCCACCTGCCCCCGGCGGATAGCCTCTTCGGTGTCGTTCGGTGGCACGACGACCAGCTGAACCTGCTTGATGTCCTCCTGGCTGAGCCCGTTCTTCTTCAGATAGCTGTTGATCACAGCGTCCGAATGGGCGCCCAGGGTGTTGACGGCGACCTTCTTGCCGATGAGATCCCGAGGCGTCCGGATCGGGCTGTCCTGGGCGACGTAAAAGCCATTAAAGGTCTTCTCGTCCTCGCCGTAGTAGTTGATCACCGCGGTGACGGGGGCGCCGGCCTCGATGAGCTTCACCACGGCGCCCGAGAACGCGCCGCCAAAATCGGTGGCGCCTGTCGCGGCTGACTGGATGCTCGCCGGGCCGCTGATGGTGTTGCCCACCCAGTTCAGCTTCACGTTCCCGAGAAAGCCGAGGTCCTCAGCCAGCTCGGGCAACGTGACGCTGTTGGCAGAGCCCTCGTAACGGAGCTCGGTCACTTCGGCTGTGCCGGAGCCGCTCCCTGCCGGGGCCTGGGCCGTCGCCGGGCCGCCGCAACCGGACACCACCAGCGAGACCGCCACGGCGGCAGCCATGCCCAAAGCGGAAAAATGTCCTGCGGGTAAGAGTCGGTTTTTCATAGCGGATTCTTTCTGGATTCGATGGTGCGGACCGGGCCGGACGGCTCGTGTCCACCATCAGAGCAGAGATGAAACCCGGCGGCAGGGACCTGGACATCCAACGAAACCGCACGTAACGCACCGCCGGACTAGGGGCCGGACGACAATCGGGACCCAATCCGACGCACCAGGAAGCAGGCCGTAACCGGGCAGACTCATGCGGTCACTTGTCGCCGTTGGGGGTCATGCTCGCACCCTCCACACAGGCACCATGACGCCAGCGTTACTCCCGGGGACAGCTTGTGACAGGATCCGGCGCAGCGGCTGTCATGCCGATGACGAATAGATTTCTGAAGGATTCGATCGATTGTTACGCGTCGCCCCCCTGCCCACGGCCGGGCCGGTGGCGGACCCGGACGCTGGACGTCGATTCGGAGGGCCTCCGCCGATCCAAACTTGGGCCGGCAGCTTGTAGACATCCGACAAAACCCTCTTCCCAACGGCGAACTACCGTCTGATGGGATGACTATCCGCAGTAGGCCAGCGCAAAGGAACAATCAATGCCGATCCAGCCACAACCAGCAACCGGGCCCTATGCGATCCTCGAAACAGCCCGCCAGCAAGTACTGAACGAAGGCAGCGGCCTCAGCGAAAGGCAACTGCTGGAGGTACTCCAGCTTCCCGATGAAGCCGTCCCCGCCGCACTGCAGCTGGCCCACGAGGTACGCCTCAAACACTGCGGCGAGGACGTGGAGGTGGAGGGCATTGTCTCCATCAAGACCGGCGGATGCCCCGAGGACTGTCACTTCTGCAGCCAGTCCGGGCTCTTCGATTCCCCCGTCCGCGGCGTGTGGCTGGACATCCCGGAGCTGGTCAAGGCGGCAAAGGAAACGGCAGCAACCGGGGCCACGGAATTCTGCATCGTGGCGGCCGTCCGCGGTCCGGACCTCAAGCTGATGAACCAGATCAAGTTCGCAATCGACCGCATCAACGAAGCCGTGGACATCAACATCGCCTGCTCGCTGGGCATGCTCACCCAGCGCCAGGTCGACCAGCTCGCCGTTTGGGGCGTCCACCGCTATAACCACAACCTTGAGACGGCGCGCAGCTTCTTCCCTGAAGTCGTCACGACCCACAGCTACGAGGAGCGCCTGGAGACCTGCAACATGGTCAAGGCCGCCGGCATGGAACTCTGCTGCGGGGCCCTGATCGGAATGGGCGAGTCCCTCGAACAGCGGGCCGAGCTCGCCGCCCAACTCGCCGCACTCGAACCCGACGAGGTCCCACTCAACTTCCTGAACCCCCGGCCAGGGACTCCCCTGGCGAACCAGGGGATCATGGATGGAAAGGACGCCCTGCGCGCGATTGCCGCGTTCCGGCTGGCCATGCCCCGGACCGTGCTGCGCTACGCCGGGGGCCGTGAACTGACCCTCGGCGACCTCGGAACGAGGGCAGGCCTGCTCGGTGGCATCAACGCCGTCATCGTCGGGAACTACCTCACGACGCTGGGCCGCCCCGCCGACGCGGACTTGAGTCTCCTGGTTGACCTGAATATGCCCATCAAGGAATTCCAGAAGTCACTATGAACGGGGGCACGGACAGCAGCGTTCAGATCCCGCGGGCAGATGGTTATTGCGGGCATTGCGGCGAGGCGTTCGACGGCGGGGAGATGCCGGCGTCGAACGATCATCTCCGCTGCCGGGAACAGCTGGTGCTGGAACCGCCACGGTACTGCGGACGGTGCCGCCGCCGGATGAAAGTGCAGGTTACGCCGCTGGGCTGGACGGCACAGTGCTCGCGCCACATGCGTAGCGTTCCAGCTACTCCTGCTGCGTTCTGATAGGCATAAACTATATGCACTCCAGCGCAGCATCGTTCGTTCCGTCCGGTCCGGCACTTGCCCACGCGGGAACCCAAGGACCGAACCGGCGAAGGAGCTGGCGTGGACACGCGCAAACTGAAGTACTTTCTGGCCGTCGTCGACCACGACGGCTTCGGCCGGGCGGCAGAACACCTGCTCATCGCCCAGCCCTCCCTCTCCCAGACCATTGCCGGGCTGGAAAAGGAACTCGGCGTGCCGCTGTTCCACCGCATCGGACGCCGCGCCGTCCTCAGCGAAGCCGGCAAGGAACTGATCGGACCGGCCCGCCTGGTGATGCGGGACCTCGACGCGGCCCAGTCCGCGGTGCAGGCACTGCGGGGCGTGCGCAGCGGCCGGCTGGACATTATCACCATGCCCTCCCCCGGTATCGAGCCGCTGACATCGATGATCGCAGCCTTCACCACGCTGCACCCCTCGGTGCGCCTCAACGTCGGCGCCGCGTTCACGCCCGAGGAAGTCATCGAATCCGTCCGCAGCGGCAGCACCGAGATTGGCCTGGCAGGATCCTCCACCCCCATCCGGGTGCCGGGCGTCCAGGTGCTGGACCTCGAGCGCCAGCCGCTGATCCTCATCGTGAATCCGCAGGCCGACAGCTTCAGCCCCGGCGCGGCCATCCAGTGTGAGGACCTGGCCGGGCACCGGCTGATCGCCAGCCAGCGCGGATCACTGATGCGCTGGCTCGTCGACGATGCACTGGCCCACGGTGTCAGCGTTGAAATCGTCGTCGAGGTGGCGCACCGGACCTCTATCCTGCCGCTGGTGCTGGCCGGCGTCGGCCACGCGGTGATGCCGTCCTCCTGGGCACCCACCGCGCACAAGGCCGGGCTGCGCACCCTGCTGATCGAGCCGGTATCCCACCTGGATGTGGCGATCCTGAGCCGGAAGGACGGCCTCACCCCGGCCGCCAGGGCCTTCCTAAAGGTGGCGGAGCACCACGTGGCGTCCCACGCGGTCCCCACAGCAACGCCAGGAGAATCCGCAGCCCCGGCTTGATCCATAGGGTGAACCTATCTGCCGCATCGAATCTTGGTCTTGGACGGCGGGTGGCCCCAGACCGTCTACTTGAAGAGGACAAAGCAGTGTGACGCTGCTAACACACTCAACGAGGAGGTAGGCATATGAACGCCACCCAGAAATTCAGCATCGCTTCCATCCCGGCCGACGGAGTCGGCAAGGAAGTCGTCTCCGCCGGCCGCCGCGTCCTGGACGCCCTCGCGGAAAACTCCGGCGGCAAGTTCGCCTTCGAATGGACCGAGTTCCCCTGGGGCTGCGGCTACTTCGAAAAGACCGGCCAGATGATGGACCCGGCAGGCCTGGAGACCCTCAAGGACTTCGACGCCATCTACTTCGGCGCCGTCGGCTGGGAAAACGTCCCGGACCACATCAGCCTCTGGGGGCTGCGCCTGAACATCACGCAGAATTTCGACCAGTGGGCCAACATCCGCCCGGTGAAGTTCCTCCCCGGCATCCAGTCACCGCTCCGCAAGGCCGACAACACCGAACTCGACTGGATCGTTGTCCGCGAAAACAGCGAAGGCGAATACGCCGGCCTGGGCGGCCGCAATCTCAGCGGCCGCGGGCCCGGCAACGAGGTCGCCCTGCAGACCGCACTGTTCACCGAAAAGGGCTGCGAGCGGATCATGCGCTTCGCCTTCGACCTGGCCCGGACCCGCACGGTCAAGAAGGTCTCCTCCGTCACCAAGTCCAACGCCCAGCAGTACGGCATGGTCCTCTGGGACGAAACCTTCCAGCGCGTGGCCCTGGACTACCCCGATGTGACCACCGAAAGTGTCCTGGTCGACGCGATGAGCGCCAAGTTTATCCTGCACCCCGAGGACCTCTCCGTCGTCGTCGCCTCGAACCTGAACGCCGACATCCTCTCGGACCTGGGCTCTGCCCTGGCCGGAAGCCTCGGCCTGGCAGCCAGCGCGAACCTGAACCCGGAGCGCCGCTTCCCGTCCATGTTCGAACCCGTCCACGGATCCGCCCCGGACATTGCCGGCAAGGGCATCAGCAACCCGATCGGCGCGATCGCCAGCGCCGCCCTGATGCTGGACCACTTCGGCCTGCACGACGAGGCCCGCCTCGTCGAAGCGGCCATCGAGCAGACCACCGCCGCCGGGTACCTGACCCGCGACGTCGGCGGCGAAGCCAACACTGACGACGTCACCGAGGCGATCATCGCCGCGCTGGCCCGCACGCTGGCAGCCGTCTAGCAGCACACGCAACCGTCCGGCCAAGCCGGCGGTCAGTAAAGAGCCCGGAGTGGACGGCGGTGCACCAAACCGCCGCCGTTCACTCCGTCATGCCCTCATCCACCAAGCACCACTCCAGCGACATTCCACAACGAGGTAGGAATCATGGATCACATCACCACCGCCGGCCCGGCTGCCCCGGCAAAGACTCATGCAGCCAGGAACGCGTCCCCCAAGACACGCTGGTACAAGCAGCTGTACTTCTGGGTGCTGACCGCCATTGTTTGCGGCATCCTGGTCGGCTGGCTCGCCCCGACCGTCGGCATCGCCATGGAACCCATCGGCACGACCTTCGTCAATTCGATGAAGATGCTCATCGGCCCGATCGTGTTCCTGACCATCGTCGGCGGCATCGCCAGCGTCGCGGACCTGAAGAAGGTCGGCATGACCGGACTGAAGGCCCTGACCTACTTCCAGGTCGGCACCATCCTCGCCATGGTCTTCGGCCTGGTCGCGATCAACCTCTTCCGCCTGGGCGACGGCGTGAACGCCGACGCCGACTCGATCGAAACCTCCGACTCGGCTGCCAAACTCATCGACGCCGGCGCCAACCAGGAATGGTGGCAGTTCATCACCCACATCATCCCCACCAGCATCGTGGGCCCGTTCGTTGAAGGAGACATCCTCCAGATCATCTTCATCGCCGTGGTCTTCGGCATCGCCCTGAATGCCATGGGCAAGGTCGGAGCACCCGTCCTGGACGGCGTGCAGCGCCTGACCGGGGTCATGTTCAAGATCCTGGGCTTCATCATGAAGGCCGCCCCGATCGGCGCCTTCGGTGCGATGGCCTACGCCGTCGGCAAGTTCGGCGTCTCCTCCCTCACCAGCATGGGCGGACTGATTGCCCTCTTCTACATCACCTCAATCCTCTTCGTCGTCATCGTTCTCGGCTCGGTGATGGCCTTCCTCAAGCTGAACATCTTCACTATGATCCGCCACCTCAAAGAGGAATACATGCTCATCCTGGGCACCTCAACCGCAGAACCGGCCCTCCCGGGCCTGATGCGCAAGCTCGAGCACGCCGGCGTGAAGAAGGAAACCGTCGGACTCGTCGTCCCCACCGGCTACAGCTTCAACCTCGACGGCGCCGCGATCTACCTCTCCCTCGCCGCCCTCTACATCGCCCAGGCCACCAACACCGACCTGACGCTCGGCCAGCAGCTCGGCCTGCTCGCCGTCATGCTGCTGACCTCCAAGGGCGCCGCCGGCGTAGCCGGCGGCGGGTTCATCGCCCTGACCGCCACCCTGACCACGATCGGCACCATCCCGGCGGCCGGGATCATGCTCATCTTCGGCATCGATAAGTTCATGTCCGAGTGCCGGGCCCTCGTCAACTTCACCGGCAATGCCGTCGCCACCTTGTTCATCGCCTGGTGGGACCGCACCCTGGACGCGGACCGCGCCCGCCGCGTCTTCGCCGGCGAAACCGTTGAGCCCATGCCGGGCCAGGCCCAGCAGGAGCTCGACGACGGCACGGACTTCGACGCTGAATTGACCGAATACAGCCAGCCCGCCCTCGGGAACAGCGGCCCCCGGCACACAGGACCCGCCACCGATGGCGTGCTCCCGGCCAAGGACCGCACCCCCGCCTACTCGGAAACCGTCTGACATGCATAACGCCACCGCCCCCAGGGCCATCCGCACCCTCATCGCACCCGACGAGTTCAAAGGAAGCCTCACCGCCGCCGAGGTGGCGGACGCCCTGGCCGCGGGGCTCCGCTCTGCAACCGGTTCATCCGGCAGGGCCGGAGCCGGAGAGGTCCACTGCGACCTGCTTCCCCTGGCGGACGGAGGAGACGGAAGTGTCGACGCCGCCGTCGCCGCCGGCTTCAGCCGACGCGGCCACACCGTCGCCGGACCCACCGGCCAGCATGTCGCGGCCAGCGTCGCCTTCGACGGCAGCACCGCCGTCGTCGAGGTCGCCAACACCTGCGGCCTCGGGCTCCTGCCGGGCGGACGCCTGGAGCCGCTGGACGCCTCCAGCCGGGGCTTCGGCGAAGCGGTCCTGTTCGCACTCAGCCTGAACCCGGCACGGATTGTGCTGGCCCTGGGCGGCAGTGCCAGCACGGACGGCGGCATGGGAATGCTCACCGCCCTCGGCTACAGCTTCCGCGACGCCGCGGGCCGGCAGCTTTGCGGCTCCGGTAGGGAACTGGCCCTGATCCATTCCGTCCACCGGTCCACGCTCCCTGAACTGGCCGACACGGAACTCATCGTCGCGAGCGACGTCCACAACCCGCTGCGCGGTTCCCGGGGGGCGCCGGCGGTCTTCGGACCCCAGAAGGGCGCCGGACCCGGCGACGTCGCAGCCCTGGACAAGGGCCTGGAACATTTCGTTGCCAAAATGACCGAAGCCGGGTTCAGCTCTGCGGCGGCACTCGCCGGTCATGCAGGTGCCGGAAGCGCCGGAGGCATCGGCTACGCCTGCCTGCTGCTGGGGGCGACGCAGGTCTCGGGCGCCGACTACTTCCTGGACCTGCTGGACTTCAACACCCGCAAGGACAACTGCGACGTCGTCATCACGGGCGAGGGCAGCATCGACGAACAGACCCTGGCCGGGAAACTGCCCGCCGCCGTCGCACGCCGTTCGGGCCAACGCCCGATCATCGCCGTCGCCGGCCGCTCCCTCCTCCCCCGGGAACGGTGGTCCGAAATGGCCCTGTCCCGGGTCTACACCCTGGCGGACTACACCGACCAGGACTCCTCCAAGGACCCCGGGCTTTCCGCCGCGCTGCTGCAGCGGATCGGAAAGGACATCGGAACCAGCCTCCTGTAGCGGATCTTCACCTGCTGCTGGAAGCAGAAGCGCCCGTCCGGGGGTAACACGGACGGGCGTTTCTTGCTGCCCGGACCGGCTGGCTGGCGGCGCCGCCGGGTCATCCGCCGATGCCGGTGACCGCGACCATCACCGGGACGATACCGATGATGAGCAGTGCACCGATGATGTCGAATACCACCCCGGTGCGGATCATCCGGATGATCGGAACCGTGCCGGAGCCGTAGACGATCGCGTTCTGGGGTGTCGACACGGGCAGCATGAACCCGAATGAGGCGGCGAACGTGGCCGCCAGGGCGGGCACGAACGGGTCAACCCCGATCGCGGTGCAGAGCGGGATGACAATGGGAACAACGACGGCGGCCGAGGCCGTGTTGCTGGTCGTCTCCGAAATGAGGATCGCCAGCATCGTGGAGAAGGCGGTGATCGCGACGATGTTCGTGACGGGAATGTTCTGGGACGCGGCGGTCCCGATGGTCTCCGCGAGTCCGGTGGCTGCCAGGAGTGAGCCGAAAATGATGCCGGTGCCGAAGAGGATGATGGTCCCCCAGTCGATCCTGGCGGCGTCCGCCCAAGTGAGCGTCGCGCGGCGTTCCTTCCAGTTCGTCGGCAGGATGAACAGCAGCGAGGCCCCGAGCACCGCCACGATGCCCTCGTCCAGCCGGTCGTCCAAAAGGGCATACAGCGCGGAGTCGGTGCCGGCAGCCAGGCTGACGACAGCCGGGAGCAACCAGAGGGTGACCGTGAACCCGAAGGCGATGAGGGTGTTGATTTCGGCACGCGACATCCTGCCCTGGGCTGCCCTTTGCTCACGGATGTAGTCCTCGACGCCCTCGATCCGGCGGACCTCGGGCTTGTTGAGCAGGAACATGATCAGGGCCAGCACCACGAACATGGCCAGGCAGAGGGGGGCCGCGGTGGCGGTCCATTGGGCGAAGGAGATGCGCTCGCCCGTTGCCTCCTCGATGAGGCCGCGGCCGATGAGGTTGGGCGGAGACCCCACCGGTGTCAGCAGGCCGCCGACGCTGGCGCCGTAGGCGAGCATCAGCATCAGCGCCGCGCCGACCCGCAGCCGCAGCGGGTCAAAGTCCGCCCGGACAATGCCGCGGTCCTGCATGAGCTGGCCGATCACCGCCAGAATGCCGAGTGCCGTGGGCATGAGCATGGCAACCGTCGCCGTGTTCGACACGAAGGCCGACAACAAACACGTGATGACACCGAACGCGATGATCACGCGGTAGGTGGACCTGGCCACGCCGGGGATGGAAAGCACGGCGAACGCCAGGCGCTGCGCGATGCCGTGCTTGAGCATCGCCTGGGCCAGGATGAAGGCGCCGATAAAGGTGAAGATCGTCGTCGACCCGAACGGCGCCAGAACATCGCTGGCCGGGGCCACGCCGAGGATCACCACAGCGGCAACCCCGAGCAGGCCTCCCACCGGAATGGGCACCGGCTCACAAATCCACAAGATGATCACTCCCAGCAGGACCGCCGCGAGCAGCTGTTGCGTCCGGTCCATCGGCACCGGAAGCAGCGCGAACAGGACCGCGACCGTGGGCGCCAGGAAGAATCCCAGTGTCTGCCGCGCCCGCTCGAACTTCTCCTCCTTGGGCGACAGCGTTTGTTCGCTGAGGCTCCGGAAGGTCTTCCCGCCGAGCAGGGCAGTGCGGACGTCCGTGCGCCCGGACAATTTCCGGGGCCCTGCAGGCAGATCCGTGGACATCCGCGTCCTTCCGTCATGGTGTTAGCGGCCGGCGCCAGTTCACAGCCGGAACGGAACACCTGGAGCCAAGCCTTCACATCTTAGAACGCACCGCCGGACGGGGGCCTGGCCGAGACCCAAGATCGGATTCCGTCACATCCGCCCGGACCCGGCGGAACAGTTTGACCGCATGTCAGAACAAAGTCTTGACTCTCCCGTTAGAGCGCTCTAACGTTGTTGGAACGTGACTTGGCACACTTGCCGAAATTTCCCTACCACCGGTCCATCCGATCGGGCCACACGATCCGAGGAAGCCAACAATGTCGTTGCACGCAGCACGCCCCACCGCACAGCGGAACAACCCGGGGTCCAAGCATCGCGGGTATCTCACCCGCCTCACTGTCATCTCAACTCTCGGCGGACTCCTGTTCGGCTACGACACCGGAGTCATCTCCGGTGCCTTGCTCTACATGCAGGACTCGCTGAACATGAGCCCCGTCGAGGAAGCCATGGTGGTCAGCGCCCTGCTGTTCCCCGGCGCGGCGCTCGGCGCGCTGAGCGGCGGGCGGCTGGCGGACACGCTCGGCCGCCGGGGCACGCTCCTGGTCTGCGCGCTGCTCTTTCTGGTGGGCGCCCTGGGCTGCGCAGTCGCCCCGACCGTGGGCTTCATGGTCGTGGCCCGTGTCATCCTGGGCCTGGGCGTTGGCGCCGCAGCCGTTACCTGCCCCCTCTACCTCGCGGAAATGGCCCCGGCACACCTGCGCGGGCGCATGGTCACCATCAACGAACTGATGATCGTGACCGGACAGATGCTCGCCTTTGCCATCAACGCACTTCTGGACACCCTCATCCACGATCCGGAAGTCTGGCGCCTCATGCTGGGCGTCGCATCCATCCCCGCCATCGCACTGCTGATCGGGATGCTCGTCCTGCCCGAATCGCCGCGCTGGTTCGCGATCCGGGAGCGTTTTGCGGACAGCCGCCGCATCCTCGACCTCAGCCGCAGCCCGGCAGAAGCCGACGCCGAATACAAGGAAATCGTCGACGCCGCCAACACAGCAAAGAGCGAGCGATCCCACGCATGGCGTGACCTGAAGAACAATCCGTGGATGCGCAAACTCCTGTGGATCGGCATCGGCCTCGCAGTCGTCCAGCAGGCAACCGGCATCAACACCGTGAACTACTACGCACCCTCGATCCTGGAACGCAGCGGACTCGGCGTCAGCGCGTCCCTGGTGGCCACCGTCGCGGTGGGTGCGACGTCGGTGCTGATGACGGTCCTGGGCATCTACCTGCTCGGCTTCATCGGACGGCGCCGCATGCTCGTCATCGGATTCTCCGGCGTCGTCGCCTCCCAGGCGATCCTCGCCGTCGTCTTCACGCTGCCGCAATCGGACTTCGTCAGCTACACCATCCTTGCCGCCATGATGCTCTTCGTCGCTTTCGTGCAGTGCTTCATCGGCACCTGCGTCTGGCTTCTGCTCTCCGAGATCTTCCCGATGGCCATCCGAGGTTTCGCCATGGGCATCGCCGTCTTCGCCCTCTGGACCGTCAATGCCGCCATCTCCTTCCTGTTCCCGATCCTCGTCGTCGCACTGGGCTCCACGGGGACTTTCGCGGTCTTCGCAGCGGTGAACCTCGCATCGCTGCTTTTCGTGTCCAGGTTCGTTCCGGAGACGAAGGGCCAGTCGCTCGAGGAACTGGAGGTGCACTTCCGCACCGGCAGCCTGCCCGTCATCGTGCCCCCGACGGCTTCCGGCGAGAAGGCCGCCGCTGCCAAGTAGGGGTTCGTCCTCGTCAGAGTCAGGACACTTTGGCCGCGATAGGCTTAGCCGCAGAAAGCGGCCGATCGTCGGGGAATGAAGTTCGGGGAGTGGAGTGAAGGACCAGGAAGCGGCCAAACGCCCCACAATCTACGACGTCGCGCGGGAGGCCGGCGTCTCCCGCGCCCTCGTGTCGCTGGTACTGCGGGGCTCCCCCAAGGTCAGCGAGGAACGAAGGCAGGCGGTTGCCGAGGCCATAGCGGCGCTCGATTACCGGCCGAGCAACGCGGCCCGCTGGCTCGCCAGCGGGCGCACAAGAATTGTCGGTGTCCTGCTCGACGATCTGGCCAACCCCTGGTTCGTGGAACTGCTCGACGGGCTGCAGAGCGTACTCGGTGACGAGAACCTGCGGATGGTCCTTAGCGATCCCACCTATCTGGCCCGGCCCGGGGAGAGCCCGGTGTCCGCGTTCATGGATCTCCGTGTCGACGGGCTGATCATCGCCGGAGATGTCCAGCACGATGACACGCTCGCGCGGGCGGCCGCGCACACACCGACCGTTGTCGCCGGAGCCCGCGCCGTGCAGCTCCCGCCTGCGGACATCGTCACCAACGACGACGTCGCCGGAGCCCGCCTCGCCGTCGAACACCTGATCGGACTCGGCCATCACAACATCGCCCACCTCAGCGCGCCCACGGAATCCGCGGGACTGCGGGCGGGCTCCTACCGGGACACGATGGCCCGCCATGGCCTCCAGGAGCACATCCGGGTGGTGCAAACGGACCTCAGCGAACACTCCGGCTTTGAGGCGATGAACAGCCTCATCCAAACCGGGCGGCCTCCCACGGCAGTCCTCGCCGCCAACGACATCCTCGCCGTGGGAGCACTCTCGGCTGCCGACGACCATGGCATCGGCGTTCCGTCGCAGCTCTCGCTCATCGGCTATGACAACACCTACCTGGCCGGAATCCGGCACCTTTCCCTCACCAGCGTGGATCCCGTCAGCCGGGAGGTCGGCATCCGCGCCGCCCAACTGCTCCTCCAACGAATGGCAGACCCCGCCCTGCCGCAACGCACCGAAGTGCTGACCCCGCGCCTGGTCGTTCGAAACAGCACGGCGCTCCCGCGCTGACGTCCCGGTGATCCGGGGTATGGAAGCTATTCGTCCTTGCCGATGTTCTGGATGCCGACAGGTTCGCCCTGCCGGGTGTTGGTCCGCTTCGTGATCAGCCACGTGATGAACCACAGCACGACGCCGATCGCCATCAGCCCCCCGGCGATCTGGTACTGAATGACGGGCCGGCCGACCCACGGACCGGCGAGGAAGGCACACAGCAGGGCCGCGACGAACGGCAGTTGCCCGGGCGAGGTGAAGAACACCTTGCGGTTGGGGTCCCTCTTGCCGCGGAGCACGAGGCAGGCCACATTCACCACGGTGAAGACGCACAGCAGCAAGAACGCCGTTGTGCCGGAGAGGTTCGCGACGACGTTGCTCTCCGGGTCACTGGTGACGTACCAAATAAGCCCCAGGGCGAGGACGGTCGAGAAAACGATGCCGGCCCACGGCGTACGGCGTCCCGGGAGGACTTTCCCCAGCGCGCGCGGCAGGACGTCCTGGCGGGCCATGCCGTAGATCAGGCGGCTGGCCATCAACATGTTGATCAATGCAGTATTGGCGACTGCGAAGACCGCGAGGAATGGAAACACCTTGTCGATCGGGAAATCCGGTGAGCCCTTGTGCACCACCTCGAGGAGCGCGGCGCCCTCGGCCTCCCTGATCCCTTCGAGTTCGGTGGGCGTGAGCACGGTAACCACAGACACGGCCACCAGCATGTAGAGGATCACCGCGATGCCGAGACCGGTCAGCATGGTCCGGGGGAAGATCCGCTCCGGATTCTGGGTCTCCTCGACCATGTTCACCGAGTCTTCGAAGCCGACCATTGCAAAGAACGCGATGGAGGTGGCGGCGGTGACGGCCAGGAACAACCCCTTGTCCTGGTGGTCGGTGAAGACGGTGATCTCCGCGAAGTTCCCGGTCCCCTGGGCAATCACGTAGAAGCCGACGCCGATCACGATGCACAGGGCGGTCATCTCGACCAGGGTCAGGACCACGTTGAACTTCACGCTCTCGCCCACGCCGCGCAGGTTGATCGCCGCCAACAGCAGCATGAAGCCCATCGCGACGGCGGTGACCGCTCCCTGTCCGGGCATGCCCATCCAGCCGTTGACCACAAAGCCCCCAAAAAGATTCTGGGCGAGTACATTCGCGGATGTCGAGGCGCTTGTGATGCCGGAGCAAACGACGGCGAACGCCACCAGGAAGGTCACGAAGTGGATACCGAACGCCTTGTGGGTGTACAGCGCTGCACCGGCCGCCTGGGGGTACTGCGTGACAAGCTCCAGGTAGGAGAAGGCGGTCAGCGTCGCGACCATGAACGCGAGCAGAAACGGCAGCCACACGAGGCCGCCGACCGTGCCGGCCATCGTTCCGGTGACGGCGTACACACCGGCGCCGAGGATGTCACCGACGATGAACAGCAGAAGGAGCTTGGGTCCCAGGACGCGCTTGAGTTCGGGTGGGTTACCTTCAGGAGTTGCGTCGAACACTTTGTCTTCAGTGGTGCTCATGCTTACCTCCACAACAGGTACGCGGCTCCCTGATGAGCCGCGGCCGGACTCCCGATCTTGATGTGACCTACTTCACCTTGGCCTTCCGGCGTCGCTTTGGCAACAACCAACGCTCGGAACCGCGGAGTCGCGCCTGGATCGGCCGAGAACTCCCGTTCCGTGGCGGCGATTCAGTAGCGCAGCTTCCGCTCAGCGACGAGGGTCGAGCGCGTCGAAGAGCCGCCTGACCGAGCCGCCAAGGTTCCACTCGGTGGCGAGGCGTTCGAGTTCGGCGCGCGACTCGCCGGCGACGGGGCACAGCTGAGCGCCCGCCTCTTCCAGCGTCGGCAGGTCTAGGTCGCGGACCACGTTTACGACGGCGGGCGCGACCGCGAGGTAGTCCGTGGCCGCTGCGAGCTTCGACCGCACGGACGCGGACAGCCCGCTTCCGGCGTCCGCCGCGGCTGCGAGCAGCCCCTCGAGGGTGCCGTACTCGCCAAGCAGTGTCGCGGCGGTCTTCTCGCCGATGCCGGCGACGCCCGGAAGCCCGTCGGAGGTGTCCCCGCGGAGGGTGGCATAGTCGGCATACTGCCCGGGCAGCACGCGGTACTTGGCGACGATGACGGCGTCGGTGAGGACTTCAAGGTTTTTCATGCCGCGCGCGGTGTAGATCACCCGCACCTGGCGGGCGTCGTCCACGATCTGGAAGAGGTCGCGGTCCCCGGTCACCACGTCGACGGGCAGCCGGGCGTGGCTGGCGTAGGTTCCGATGACGTCGTCGGCCTCATGCCCGGCCGCCCCCACGACGGCGATGCCAGCGAGCTCGAGCACCCGGCGGATCATCGGAATCTGCGCCTCGAGCGCGTCCGGCACGACCTCCACGTCGGGGCCGCCCGCGACCTCCTCCGCGACCCGGTGGGACTTGTAGCTCGGGATGAGGTCGACCCGCCATTGCGGGCGCCAGTCGTCGTCCCAGCACGCCACGAGATGCGTCGCGTCGTAGTCGGTGGTGAGCCGCGCGATCATGTCCAGCAGCCCGCGCACAGCGTTCACCGGAGTGCCGTCGTCGCGGCGGATCGTGTCGGGAACACCGTAGAAAGCGCGGAAGTACAGCGACGCGGTGTCGAGCAGCATCAGGCGGTCGGGCATACCTGATCCTGACACGGAAGAACCCCCCTGAGAACCCGGCTCGGGCCCGGACTGCCGTTCAGAGCTCTTGGTAGTAATACAGCATCGGCTCTGTGCCGGTGGGCTCTGTGTTGGTGAAACCGCGTGCTTCGTAGAATCGGCGCGCCTCACCGTCCTCGCCGTCGACGTTGATTTCGATCAACTCGCCGCCGCGGTCCCGTACCAGCTCGCATGCGGCGGCGAGCAGCGTGCTGCCCAGAAGCTGGCCTCGCAGGTCCGGACGAACGTAAAGTTCGTCCAGGATCGCGACCGGACCCCGGTACCAGACATTGAGCCGGAAGCTAAGCACCGCGACTCCGCCGGCCGGTTCGCCGACCAGCAGCACCACCACGTCCTCGCCCGTCAACAACTGGGCCAGCCGCGACGTCAGCTCCTCGACGCCCGGGCTGGGCGTCTCAAACTCGGTGTTGAAATCGTGGAGCATTCGGGCAACTGTCGCCGCGTCGGCCGGAGTCGCCCGGCGCGGCGTCCCGCGGTTTCCGGAGTCATCAGAAGTCACCGCTTCATCATGCTGGGCGCTATGAGCCCGCGTCCACCCTGGCGTTGGGCGCGGCCGCCGCACTTGCCTACTGACATGTGGAGCGGGCGCGAATAAACTCAGGCTTCCACGGGTCAATCAATTCGACGCCCCGACGGTCATCAGGGCCGATAGATCGCCGGGCTGAGCAGGGAGGCTAGCCATGGACTTCGCCCCGGCCAGTGAGCATCCGTTAGATCCATTTCCCCACTACGAGAGAATGCGCGAGTCCGCACCTGTCTTTCACGACGAGCAATCGGGAAGTTGGCATGTCTTCCGGTATGACGACGTGCAGCAGGTGCTCTCGGAACATGCCAGGTTTTCCTCCCGGATGCAGGGCGACGATCCATCCGAGACAGGCCACCTGTTCGCGTCGAGCCTGATCACCACCGATCCCCCGCGGCACCGGCAATTGCGCTCCCTGGTGACCCAGGCGTTCACGCCGAAAGCTGTGGACGCGCTGGCTCCCCGCATCACGGAGCTCACGAACGAGCTTCTGGAGGGGATCGCTTCGCTCGGAACAGCGGACCTGATCCAGTCGTTGGCGTACCCGCTGCCGGTCATCGTGATCTCGGAACTCATGGGCATACCTGCCGCTGACCGTGACCGCTTTAAGCAGTGGTCCGACGTCATCGTCAGCCAAACGCGGACCGGAGCGACCACTGAGGACCATCAGGTCACCAACCAAGAGATGACCGGGTACTTCCTGGACCTGATCGAACGGCGACGGAGCCGGCCCGGCAATGATTTGATCAGCAACCTGCTCGCCGCCGAAATTGACGGGCAGAAACTGAACGTGGCCGAGCTGCTGGGCTTCTGCGCCCTGCTGCTCGTCGCCGGGAATGAAACAACCACCAATCTGATCGGCAACGCGGTTCTGTGCTTCACCGAAGTGCCCGGCACCATCGAACGGTTAGTGCAGGAACCCTCCCTGATTCCCCCAGCCATTGAAGAGGTGCTCCGCTTTCGGTCCCCGGTCCAGTCCATGTACCGGGTGGCGGCTGCCGACACCACCCTGGGCGACATGGAGATTCCGGCCGGCGCCCCGGTGGTGGCGTGGATCGGCTCCGCGAACCGCGACGAGCGGCAGTTCGAGCGGGCAGCCCAGTTCGACATCGACCGCGGCCAGATCCGGCATCTGGCGTTCGGCCACGGCATTCACTTCTGCCTCGGTGCCCCGCTGGCAAGACTGGAAGCAAGGATTGCACTGGAGGCAGCGCTGACGCGGCTGCCCGGACTGACCCTCGCCCCTGCGTCGCACCTTGAACGGATGGACAGCACCATCGTCTATGGGGTGAAGACGCTCCCGGCCAGCTGGCAGGCAGCCTGACCGCAATGGCGTCCATGCAGCTGGTCTGGCTGGGACATCCGATCGTTGCTAGCGTGGCAAAATGAACCCGTCGAAGGCTCCTGCCGAGATCCTCAACATTGCCGGCACCGAGGTTCGCATCTCGAGTCCGGACAAGGTGGTGTTCCCCGACCCCGGGCTGACCAAGCTCGACGTCGTTCGCTACTATCTCGCCGTAGCGGATGGTGCCCTGCGGGGCGCCGGCGGGCGCCCCATGGTGCTCAAGCGCTTCCCGAAGGGGATCGGCGCCGAGCCGTTTTTTCAGAAGCGCGTGCCTGAAAACCACCCCGACTTCATCCACACGACGACGCTGCACTACGCGTCGGGGACGTCAGCCGAAGAGGCCGTCATCCGGGATGCTGCGGGCTTGGCGTGGGTCGTGAATCTTGGATGTCTGGACCTCAACCCGCACCCCGTGCGCGCCGAGGATCTCGAGCACCCCGACGAGCTGCGGGTCGACCTGGACCCGATGCCGGGGGTCGGCTGGTCCCAGATCGTCGACGTCGCCTATGTCGCGCGGGAGGTGCTCGACGACGTCGGACTCGTGGGGTGGCCGAAGACGAGCGGATCGCGCGGACTCCACATTCTGGTGCGCATCGCGCCCCAATGGTCCTACCGCGACGTGCGGCTCGCCGCCGAGACCCTCGCCCGCGAGGTCGAGAACCGCGCTCCGGGCCTCGCCACCGCGCGGTGGTGGAAGGAGGAGCGCGGCGAGAGTGTGTTCGTCGACTTCAACCAGAACGCCAAGGACCGCACCGTGGCATCGGCGTACTCGATCCGCCCCCTGCCCGACGCCCGGGTCTCGACTCCTCTCACCTGGGACGAGGTTGGCTCCGCCCGTCCGGAACAGTTCACGGTGCCCACGGTGCTCGAGCGCTTCGCAGCGATGGGCGATCCCCACGCCGGCATCGACGACGCGACCGGCTCACTCGACGGGCTCCTTAGCCTGGCCGCCGAGCTCGGCCCCGCGGAAAAGCCGCCGCGCGGCGGCGACGGCTCGGGCCGCCGGCAGTCGGTGATGCCGCTTGTCGAGGTGGCCCGGACGAAGACCAAGTCCGAGGCGCTCGCGGCGCTCGACGAATGGAAGACCCGGCATGCGGACCTTGTCCCGGCCCTGCATCCCGCCGACATCCTCGTCGACGGGATGCGCGGATCGAGCTCGCTCTGGTACCGGGTGCGGGTGAACCTGCAGCACGTCCCCGAGAATGAGCGCCCGCCGCAGGAGGAGCTCATCGCTGACTACGACCCGTGGGCGGGCAAGGACTGGCCGGGGTCGAGTGCGGGCTCGGCGTGATCCTCCCCCCGGAGTCTTCCGTCGGGCAGCAGCGCGCACACTCGTCCGGCGTGACCTGGGAATTTCGCCAATCCAGGTCCATGCGCGGATGAAGCAATCCGCACCCTGCCGAGCGTCATCTGGCCATCGATCTGCCCCAACCGAGACCTCCCCCGGCGTTCACGGTGGCATCCCAGCAAAAGGTGCCAGCATGGGGACATGACTAACGCTCAAGGTCTTTCCGGCTTCTTCCGGCGTCCCCAGCCCATCCAGCCCAAGGCCGGTCAGGAATCGGTGTGGGACTACCCGCGGCCGCCAAGGGTCGAGCCGCGATCCGAACGGGTTATCGTGCGGCTTGGCGGGCTTGTAATTGCCGACACCACCGATGCAGTGCGCGTCCTGGAGACGAGTCATCCGCCTGTCTACTACTTGCCATTGGGCTCGTTCCCTGCCGGTGTACTCGTCCCGGTCGAGGGCACCAGCTTCTGCGAGTTCAAGGGCGAAGCGCACTACTTCGACGTCGTTGCCGGCGGAGTCGTTGCTCCCCGTGCGGGGTGGACCTACCCGAAACCCGCCCGGGGGTTCGGGGCGCTCAGTACCCGGGTGGCCCTCTACCCGGGTCACATGGACTCCTGCGAGGTCGACGGCGAGCAGGTGACCTCCCAGGAAGGTGACTTCTACGGCGGTTGGATCACCACGCAGATCGCTGGCCCGTTCAAGGGTGGGCCGGGCACTGCCGGGTGGTGAGCACATCGCGAACCGGAGCAACCTGCCGGTTTGCCGTTGCCTCCCGGATCAAAAGAAGAACCCGTTTGCCTTGCCGGTTTAGGAGTCGACCTTCGGCGTTTCTCCGGTCCGAAGCTCATCGCCGTGGGCGATGACCGCGTAGATGATCAGCACGTCGATGGCGATGACGATGAGGGACCACCATGGCTGCGCCGGAATGAGCATCAGTTGAACGACCGCACTGACGCCCGCAACGACGACGGCAACGATGCGAGCCCACGTTGCACCGGAGAAGAGCGCGACAGCGGTGAGGATCAAGAGCACCCCGAGAGCCACATTCCACCAGCCCCAACCCTTCGCATCGAACATGAACAGCGCGCCCTGGGTCGACAAATAGTACGTATCGGGCCCGGTGAGCGCGACGAGACCTTGAAGACCGCTGAAAACGCCGTTGATGATCAGAATGACTCCGGCAAAACGGACCCAACCGGTCCAGCCAGTTGAAGCGACGGGATGATGGGCAGTACTCATTTTGTCGACCGCTTTCCGTTGAATTCTCTGCCGTCGACCTCATGGTCGGCGCAGTCGTGTCGTGATGCTAATACCGATTACGCTGATTTTCCTCACAGTCCGGGCCGGTAAATTGAGATCCGACGGACCGCCTCAGCTCCATCCTGTGCCCCCGTGAGGTGCGGCACCTCATCCGCGCCGGGTGACCTCACGCACCGGGGGTAGGGCTTGTGATCCTGTTCCGGCAGTTCGGCGGCGCCGGCGGGGAGGTTGTCCAGGCCGTGGAGCTGCCCGGATGCGCGGTGAAGAACAGCAGCCCGTCAGGGCCGAGAGGCCGGAAACGCGGTGCCGGCGCTGGGCGGGCTGTGACCGCAGCGTGCTCTTGACGCAGCCCGGGCCACAAGGGTAGACAAGGGCCATCCCGGTGTCGTCGCGGGGGTCACGACCGCAGAACAAACGCGGGCAGCGCGGGGACCGTCATTCTGAACCACGGCGGAGCAGCGGATTGAGGTGTGAGCGATGACCGGATTAGCTGTCCTCCGCGTCGCGGCGCTCGGCTGGGCAGGCGTCATCGCCGCGGAAGCAGGGATTGCGGACGAATGGGGGTACTACTTCGGCGTCTTCGTGATTGTGCTGGCCCAGTGCGCCGGGGTCCCGCTGCCCGCCGTGGCCGTCCTGCTTGGGGCTTACGCCTCGGCGCGGCACGGAGATCTGAACCTTGCTGCCGTTATCGCAGTCGGCAGCCTGGGCGCCATGCTCGGGAGCACCATTGGCTACATTCTTGGGCGGGTGGGGGGCCGTCCGTTGATGCTGCGACTTGCACAGCGCTTCCACGCCGACGAGAATCGCATCGTCCAGCTGGAGTCGTTCTTCGATCGGCACGGCGGCAAAGCCTTGTTCTTCGGCCGCTGGGTGATCGTCGTCCGGCTCTGGGGCGCCATTGCCGCCGGGTCCGCCAAGATGCCGTGGCCCAAGTTCCTGCTGTGGACCATCACAGGGTCCATCGCCTGGGTCGCGAGCCTCAGCGTCCTCGCCTATCTGGCCGGGGCGCTGGCCCATGCGATCGGTGACGCTCTCGACATCGGCGGCTGGGTGCTGGTCCCCATCGTCGTGCTTGGCCTGGTGATCGTCTGGCGCCGGCGCAGACGCCGGAAGCTCAAGCCAACGAAAGGGTCAGGGGACGGCGTGCCCGACGCCTAATGAAGCCCGGGTCCAAACTGTCCCGCCCGAGATCCTCGGCCCCGACACTTGAACGTCCGGCACCTGATTGCCGTGAGGCTGATGAATATCGGCTCAGCGATGGACGCAGCACCTCAGAAGTGACCCTTCACAAGGAAGGGCCACCCGGATAGGTTTTGAGTGTCGCCAGGACAGTCAGTGTGTCGTTGACTACATCCTGCCTGCCGGCTGCAGATCCTAGGAAACAGGGATTCACGAAGGAGTGAACACCATGGCTTACACCGCGGAAAACTGGCCCATCACCGCAGCGCTGCTGCAGTTCCCGGGAACCGATGCGCGGGGCACCCACGTGAACGACGCCGAGGCCTCCGCCTGGGCAGAGGTCCTCACCGAGGTCAAGGACGCCGGCTTCACCAACGCGGACCTCACGGACAGCTGGATCCGCCCCGGTGACCTGAGCCCGGCCCGGCTCACCGAATTCAAGCAGACCGCGGACAACGTGGGCATCGGCATCCCCGTCATCTCCGCGATCCGCCGCAGCGTGATCGAGCAAGGCAACTGGGAGGCGAACCTTGCCTACAGCCACCGCACCATCGACGCCGCCGCCGAGCTGGGCTGCGAGGTTGTCTCCTTCGGGCTGCACCAGGCCATCACCGCCGAACAGCAGAAGCAGCTCTGGTTCTGGACCGTCGAAGGCTACAAGGACCCGGTGGGAGACAAGGAAACCTGGGGCCAAGCCGTGACCCGCCTGCGGGAACTCGGCCAGCACGCCGCCGAGGCCGGCGTCCTGCTGTCCCTGGAAATGTACGAGGACACCTACCTGGGCACCGCGGACCAGTCCGTGCAGCTGGTCCAGGACATCGGCCTGGCCAACGTCGGCCTCAACCCCGACATCGGCAACCTCATCCGGCTGCACCGCCCGATCGAGGACTGGCGCGAGATGGTCGCCAAGACCCTGCCGTACTCCAACTACTGGCACATGAAGAACTACATCCGCGACGAGGACGTGGCCCGCGACACCTACGTCGCGATGCCGGCCCCGATGGAGAGCGGCCTGATCAACTACCGCGAGGCGTTCAAGGTGGCACTCTCCGCGGGCTTCCAGGGCATCCTCTGCACCGAGCACTACGGCGGCGACGGCCTCAGCGTCACGGCCAGCAACCAGGACTACCTCCGCCGCCAGGTCCTGCCCAAGACCGACGGCTACACCCTGGGCCAGAGCCAGGTGGCCCAGGGCCGGCAGCAGCCCGCCGGTACCCATCAGAACTGATAAACCCCGACGGATTCGATGAGGAACGATGACTCAGATCTTTGACAATCCCGCTGATTTCGCGGATGAGGCACTGGACGGCTTCGTGGCAGCCAACCGCGGCTATGTAGCCCGCGTGGACGGCGGCGTCGTCCGCTCCACCGAGATACCGGCCGGGCAGGTCGCCCTCGTGGTCGGCGGCGGCTCCGGGCACTACCCGGCCTTCGCCGGACTCGTGGGACCCGGCCTGGCCGCCGCCTCGGCCTGCGGGAACATGTTCGCCTCCCCCGCCGCCGGGCAGGTCTACCGGGTGGCCAAGGCCGCCAACGCCGGCGGAGGCGTGCTGCTGAGCTACGGGAATTACGCCGGCGACGTCCTGCACTTCGGCCAGGCCCAACTCCGCCTGAACGCCGAAGGCATCCAGACCCGCACCGTGCTCGTCACGGACGACATCGCCTCCGCCCCGCTGGACCAGATCGAGAAGCGCCGCGGCATCGCCGGGGACCTGACGGTCTTCAAAATCGCCGGCGCCGCCGCCGAAGCCGGACTGGACCTGGACGCCGTCGAACGCCTCGCCATCCGGACGAACTACCGCACCCGCTCCCTCGGGGTGGCGTTCGACGGCTGCACCCTGCCGGGAGCCGACGCGCCGCTGTTCACGGTCCCCGCAGGGCAGATGTCCCTGGGCCTGGGCATCCACGGCGAACCGGGCATCTCCGAGCACCCGATGCCGACCGCCTCTGAACTGGCCGAACTGCTCGTCACGAAACTGCTCGCGGACAAGCCGCACGACGCCGGCACCCGCGTGGTGGCGATCGTCAACGGCCTCGGCACGGTCAAGTACGACGAACTGTTCCTGCTCTTCGGAAAAATCGAGAAGTTGCTCGACGCCGCCGGGCTGACCGTGGTGGAGCCCGAATGCGGGGAACTCGTCACCAGCCTGGACATGTCCGGACTGTCCCTGACCCTGCTGTGGCTGGACGAGGAACTCGAGCAGTACTGGGCCGCACCGGCCGACACCCCGGCGTTCCGCAAGGGGAACCTCGCACCGCGGGCCCGCCGCGAACTCGCCGCGGCCGACGAGACCGCCGCCGAAGCGACCGAAAACCCCACGACCGCGGCAGCGGACCTGGGGCGGCGGGCCGCGGGCGTGCTCACCGAGGTGCGCGACGTCGTCGTCGACCACGAAGAGGAATTGGGCAACCTCGATGCCATCGCCGGGGACGGGGACCACGGCATCGGGATGCGCCGCGGCGTGGACGCCGCAGTCGCCGCCGCCGAGCAGGCGGCGGCCGGAGGAGCCTCCGTTGAACGGGTCCTCACCGCGGCCGGGGAGGCCTGGAGTGAACGCGCCGGCGGCACCTCCGGCGCGCTCTGGGGCTCGGCGGTCATCGCGGCCGGCCTCGCTTTGGGAAACCGGGACAGCTACTCCGGCGGGGACGCAGCCGCCGCGGCCGTCACCGCCTTCGTCGACGCCATCACCGAACTCGGCAAAGCCGAGCTGGGCGACAAGACCATGGTCGACGCGCTCCTGCCGTTCCGGGACGCCTTCCTCACCGCGGTCGGCGCCGGCGCGCCCCTTCCCGATGCCCTCGCCGGCGCCGCTGCCGCCGCGCAGACAGCCGCGGACCGGACGGCTGATCTCCGACCGCTCAAGGGCCGCGCCCGTCCGCTCGCTGAAAAGAGCCTCGGACACCCCGACCCCGGCGCGGTCTCCTTCGCCTTGATCTCCGAGCGGATCGCCCGCCACCTCGCGTCGATTCGGGCCAAGCCTGAACCGGCCACATCCGACACGGCCTCAGGGGCCGGAAATGGAGCACAAAAGAAATGACTGACACCGAAGGTCTGCGCATTGTCATCGGCAACGATGAGGCCGGCGTCGACTATAAAAACGCCCTGAAGGCACTCCTCGAAGCGGATCCCCGCGTGGCGTCCGTGGTGGACATCGGCGTCGGCGCCAATGACGCCACCGCCTACCCCCACCTCGCCGTCAACGCGGCAAGGAAAGTGGCCGACGGCGAAGCCGACCGGGCGCTGCTGATCTGCGGCACGGGCCTGGGCGTGGCCATCGCGGCCAACAAGGTCCCCGGCATCCGTGCCGTCACCGCGCACGACAGCTACTCGGTGGAACGATCCGTGCTCAGCAACAACGCCCAGGTCCTCACCATGGGCCAGCGCGTCATCGGCCTGGAACTCGCCAAAAAACTCGTGGGCGAATGGCTCAGCCACCGCTTCGACGAAAGCTCCTCCTCCGCCGCCAAGGTCGACGCCATCGGCACCTACGAATCCGACTACACGGAGGCTGACTGACCATGACCGATACGCCGAATAGCTCACGACGAATCGCCGTCGTCGGTTCCGGTTACATGGGCGGCGGGATCGCCCAGGTCCTGGCCCTCGGCGGCGCCCGGGTGGCGCTGGCCGACGTGTCCGCCGAAGTGGCCCAGAAGAACTACGAGCGGCTGCTGACCGAATCCGATCAGTTCGTCGCTGACGGTCTCTTTCCGGAAGGCTCCAGGAGGATATTGGAGCAAAACCTCTGGGCCGCCCAGGACATCGAGGAAGCCGTGGCCGACGCCGACTTCATCGAGGAAGCCGTCCCCGAAGTCATCGCCATCAAGCACCAGACCCTCGCCCGCATCAGCGCCGCCGCCCGCCCGGACGCCATCATCGGCTCCAACACCTCCACCATCTCCATCGCGGAGCTGTCCGAGCCCGTCGCCAACCCGGGCCGGTTCCTGGGCGTGCACTTCTCCAACCCCTCCCCGTTCATCCCCGGCGTGGAAATCATCCCCCACGCCGGCACCTCGCCGGCCACCATCGGCACTGTCCGTGAACTCGTGCACGCCGCCGGCAAGCAGACCGCCGTCGTCAAGGACGTCACCGGCTTCGTGCTCAACCGCCTCCAGTACGCCCTGTTCCACGAGGCCGCCCAGCTGGTGGAGCAGGAAATCGCGACCGCGGAGGACATCGACACCCTGGTCCGCACCACCTTCGGCTTCCGGCTGCCGTTCTTCGGACCGTTCGCCATCGCCGATATGGCGGGACTGGACGTCTACAACTTCTGCTACAAGTCGCTGCAGACGGAATTCCCGGAGCGCTTCGCGACGCCGAAGATCCTCACCGACCTGGTGGAGGCCGGCAAGCTGGGCACCAAAACCGGGGCGGGCTTCCTCAACGTCCCCGCCGAGCGCACCCCGGAACTGATCGCCTACCGGAACAAGGCGTACGTGGCCATGCAGAAGCTCATTGAGGAGCTCGGCCCCGCCCCCATCAACTGAGCGATCCGGGCACGGTCGATCCAGTAAATCTGGTGACTATTGGGTTGCAGAGTGGTAAACCTGAACTGTTCCGCTGAAGGACCCCGGCGGGCTCGTTTCACAGAGCGAGGTGCACCATGACGTCCATGAATCCTGCTAACCATCTCGACGAGCTGGGCCAGCGCACTCTGCGCAAGGCCCGCCGCCGCATCATGCCGCTGATCGTCCTGCTCTACTTCATTGCATATCTGGACCGGAACAATGTCGGCTTCGCGAAGCTGACCATGAGCGAGGACATCGGCCTGAGCGCATCGGCCTATGGCCTCGGCGCAGGCATCTTCTTCCTCGGCTACGCGCTGCTGGAAATCCCGAGTAACGCCGGCATGTACAAGTTCGGCGCCCGCAAATGGATCGCCCGGATCCTTATCTCATGGGGCATCTTCGCCACGGCGATGTGCCTGGTAAACGGCGAGACCAGCTTTTACATCATCCGGTTCCTGCTGGGTGCGGCCGAGGCAGGGTTTTTCCCGGCCATCCTGTTCTACCTGACGCTCTGGTTCCCGGCGGCCCAGCGCGTCACGGTGCTGGGCATCTTCATTCTGGCGCAGCCCATCTCCAACGCCCTCGGCGCACCGGTCTCCGGCCTGCTGCTGCAGATGGACGGCATCTGGGGCCTGCAGGGGTGGCAGTGGCTCTACATCATTGAAGGCATCCCGGCTATTATCCTCGGCATACTGACCCCGGTCCTCATGACCGACCGCCCCAGCCAGGCGCATTGGCTGGCTGACGATGAGCGCGAATGGCTGACCAGGACCATGGACGAGGAGCTTGTCCGACACCAGAAGGGGCAGCCGCACCACTTCCTGGCCGGCCTCAAGGACCCGCGGACCATTGCCTACGCAGCGCTGTACTTCGGGCTGGTCTGCGGCATCTATGGGCTCGGGCTCTGGATGCCGACCATCGTGGCAGCACTCGGCAACTTCACCACCACGCAGGTCGGCTTCATCGTTGCCATCCCCTACACAATAGCGGCGGTTTTCGTGTACTTCTGGAGCAAGCGCTCGGACCGCACCGGCAACCGGGTCCTCCATGCAACCATCAGCATGATCATGGCGGCCATTGGCCTCCTGGCCGCCGGCTACCTGGTCCAGGTCAACGCGATCCTGGCACTTATGGCCCTGACGCTGGCGGCCATGGGGATTTACTCCGCTATTGCCCCGTTCCTGGCCATGCCCGCGACGGCCCTGGTCGGCGCCGCGGCAGCAGCCGGGCTGGCGATGGTCAACTCGCTTGGTAACCTCGGCGGGTTCGTTGCTCCCTACGCCGTGGGGCTGTTGAATGACGCCACCGGAGACAACCGTTCCGGCCTGGTGTTCCTGTCAGCCTGCCTCGGCATCACCGCCCTGGCCACCTACCTCTACGCACGCAAACGTCCGGAAGGGCATGTGAAGCCCGGTACGCCGGCCACGGTCGGCGAGGAAGCTGTAGCCGCCGACGACTTCGACATCAAGAACTGACAACCAGGCGACGAGGGGTTTAAGGCCATGACTCAGCAAGCAAAGTTCCCGGCTGAGCGGACGGCGGTGCTGACCGGTGCGGCCTCTCCGCGCGGCATCGGACGGGCGACGGCGGAAATGCTCGCCAGCGGAGGCTGGGCGGTTGCGATCCTGGACATCGACGGCGGCGCGGCGCGGAAGGCGGCGAAGGAAATCACCGACGCCTACGGCGTCAAGGCGGTCGGGGTTGGCGCTGACGTGTCCGATCCGGCCGCCGTCAACGCCGCCATCGATGAGGTCGAGTCCACGCTGCCGCCGATCATTGGCCTGGCCAACCTGGCGGGCATCAGCTCACCCACGGAGTTCATGGACGAGACACTCGAGGCCTGGGAGCGGGTGTTCAAGATCAACATGACCGGTACGTTTCTGGTCACCCAGCGCGTGCTCAGGGGCATGATCGAGCGGAAGCTAGGCAGGATCGTGAGCGTCTCGTCCATCTCCGCCCAGCGCGGAGGCGGCACGTACTCCAAGGTGGCCTACAGTGCCTCAAAGGCTGCCATCATCGGCTTCACCAGGGCGCTGGCCCGGGAAATGGGCCAGCACGGAGTGACCGTCAATTGTGTGGCTCCCGGCCCCGTGGACACTGACATCATGGGTGGAACCCTGACGGAGGAGCGAAAGACCGCCATGTCGGCCGACATCCTGGTGGGCCGGGTGGGATCCGTGCGGGACATCGCCGCGCTGATGGTATTCCTCATGGGCGAGGACGCCGGCTTCATCACGGCCGCGACGTACGATATCAACGGAGGACTGCAGATTTCCTGACCGCCGTGACGCGAAGGACCGCGCCGGACTACTGTTGGCCGACCTCCCGCACGCCCTGGTCGCAGGCGACGGACGACGGCGGGATATTTTCGCCGTCGTCCGTTGTCTGCGGGCTGCTTGCCGCCTTAGATACCATCAGCCTGGCCGGCGGGTTCCCCGTCCTGAGCCCGCCACTTCTGTGAGCGCTTGCGCACGAAGAGAGTCCTGAGTTGCTGCTGAAATGACAGTCCGCTGCTCCGGCTGACCACGATGGTCGACACGAGGCCGGTCAATAAGACGATTGCTCCACCGAAGGCCACCGCCCAGCGCGCGCCGAATTCCGTACCGATCCACCCCATCAAAGGCGCCCCCAAAGCGGTGCCACCTTGGAGGACAGCTAAATACAGGGCAAGCACGCGCCCCCGGAATTGCGGATTCACCGCGAGCTGGATGCTTGTGTTGCAGCTGTTGAGGAAGGTGATTGATGCCAGGCCAACGGGGACGAGGACGGCGGCGTAGAGCCAGAACGACGACGACACACTGCTGACCAGCGTGAAGATGCCTAGCCCGAGCGCCCCGCCGAGAAGGAAGCGAAGCCGCGGCCCCGACCTCCGGGCTGCCAGCAGGGCGCCGGCCAGTGTCCCCACAGCCATAATGGAGCCCAAAAGCCCGAATTCCCCCGGTCCCATGCCGAATTCCGTTGTGGACATCAGCGCATTGGTAATGGGGAAATTCATCCCGAACGCTCCGAGGATCCCGACCATGACGAGGATGAGCATCAGCTCCGGACGCCGCCGGACGTAGGCCAGTCCCTCGGCGACCTGATGTTGGCCGCGACTTGCCGGCACTGATGGGGACAATTCAGAGGAGCGTATCCGCCACAGAGAGAGCAGGACCGCGGCAAAGCTGGCGGCGTTGAGGAGAAACACGGGGCCGGTGCCGATCCAGCCGATGAGCACCCCGGCGATGGCGGGACCGGTGAGCCGGGCCGTGTTGAACGACGCAGAGTTCAGCGAAACTGCATTGGATATGTGTTCCTGACCCACCAGTTCCGAGACGAACGCCTGCCGCGCCGGACCGTCAACGGCACTGGCCAGCCCCAGACACAGGGCCGCGACGTAGACCTGCCACAGCTGCGCCGACCCGGAGACCACCAGCAGCCCAACCGCCAGGCCGATCAAACCCATAGCCGTTTGAGCCCATAACAGGATCACGCGTTTCCGGTAGCGGTCTGCGAGCACTCCCGCGTAAGGACCCAGCAGCAGCATGGGCAGGAACTGCAATCCAGTAGTGATGCCCATGGCGGTTCCGGAATGGTCGGTCAGGACGGTCAGCACGAGCCAGTCCTGCGCGATCCGCTGCATCCACGTTCCGATATTGGAGACGAGCGCCCCGCCCGCCCACAGCCTGTAGTTGCGGTTCTCGAGTGCGCGGAACATGGCGCTCATCGGGCGCTCAACTCCTGCATGATGTGCGCGGCCCGGCTCAGCGTCAGACGGTCCTCCTCGCTGAGTCCGGCGACCCGCTGGGCCAGCCACGCCGTCCGCTGGCTGCGGGCCTCATCGAGAACCGCCTCGCCCGCCGGAGTGATCCCGACGTGGATCTGGCGGCCGTCCTTGGGATTAGCTGCACGCGAGACAAAACCGTGTTCCGTGAGCGCATTGACTATCCGCGTCATCGAGGGCGCCTGCACGTGCTCGCGTTCCGCCAGCTCACGGAGAGTCATAGCGCCGTCGCGGACATGCGCCAGCACCGTGTACTGGCCCGGGGTGATGACATCGCCGGTTGCCTCGATGCGCAGCCGGCGGGACGTGCGCATCACGGCAATCCGAAGGTCGATGGCCAAAATGTCCGGTTGGATGCCAGCGCCACGCCCAGGGGTTGCGCCGGAAGGAATCTCAGTTGTCATTTTGCTGCCGCCATCATAATAATTAGCATTGCTACTTAGCCTTGCTAACTATTATTGAATAGTTCATACCGAATTGCCAGTGACCGGCCCTGGCTGTGCGAGGCATCACCATGTAGGCGGCTCCTTTGAAGCAGTTTCGGGAGGGCCTTTGGCACGTGGGCGCCGCGACTACTTTCGTCGGCATCGTGGTGCAACCGTTGGCACGGTCCGAATGCCCGCTCCGAAGCCCCAAAAGTGTGGAGAATGTCCACACCCCAAATCTGCCCTTCTGAGCGCCAACTTGCATTCGGATTGGCTGTTATGGCGTCATGGCTGGGGGTGGCGGTAGCTTTGGAATACTCTTCCTCGAAGCAGCCGAGGTATCGGAGGTACCCTGATGCAAGGCTTGACCACGTCATTGGTTCTGATCGCCTTGCTGGCTGTCGCAGCGCCCCTTGCGGCCCGCTTTCTTGATCGCGTGGTCAAGGTGCCGGTCGTGGTGTTCGAGATTGTCCTCGGAATCCTGCTCGGCCCCAGCCTGTTGGGGTGGATCCAATCCACCGAGTTCATGGATACACTGGCCGACTTCGGGCTGGCCATGCTCTTCTTCGTTGCCGGCAACGAGATTGATTTCGCCGTAATCCGCGGCCGGCCCGCCAACCGTGCGTCGGCGGGCTGGGTCATCTCACTGGCGGCAGGCATTTGCGCCGGTCTCGTCCTCGCCCCCACGCCGGAGGCTGCGGTGATCATCGGCGTCGCCTTGTGCTCCACAGCTCTGGGCGCGCTGCTGCCTATCCTTCGCGACGCCGGCGAATCGAAATCCCCAATCGGTATCGCAGTCGCCGCCCTGGGTGCAGTTGGGGAGTTTGGTCCACTTGTTGCGATCTCGCTGTTCTTCAGTGGCAGGCAGTTGGGACCGGCAACCGCAGTGCTTCTCGGGTTTGTTCTCCTGACCGGCCTGGCGATTTATCTCGCATCGCGCGCACGGCACACACTGCTCCACTCCCAAGTTTCCAGGACCCTCCACACCAGCGGCCAGTTTGCCGTCCGGTCCATCATGTTCATCCTCAGCGTGCTGGTCGTGCTGAGCATGGTCCTGGGACTCGACATGCTGCTGGGTGCATTCGCCGCGGGAGTCCTCTGGAAGGTTGCCATCGCGCGCGCTCCCGAACAAGACCGGAAGATCATCGAGACGAAAATCGATGCCATCGCATTCGGATTCCTGGTGCCGATCTTCTTCATCGACACCGGCATAGACTTCGACCTGGGCGCGCTAACTGCCAGCCCGGCCGCTCTCGCGCTGGTCCCTCTGTTCCTGCTCCTCCTGCTCATCATCCGCGGTCTGCCGTCGCTGCTCGCTGCTCCCCCGAAGTCCAGCGCTGCCGACAAACGGGCCATCATGCTGTTTGGGGCAACGGGGTTGCCGATTATCGTCGCGGTGACAGCCATTGGCCGGGACGAGGGGCTTATCTCTAGCGGAATCTCATCCGCACTCGTTGGAGCAGGAATGCTCTCGGTACTCCTGTTCCCGTTGCTCGCACTGCGTCTGCTGCAACGCAGACCATCGGCGGCCTCAACGCGGCCACGGGAAATCCCGTAGGAGACCGGACCACCTTTTGGCGCGGCGCGGCTACTGATCCTCCTGGTGAATGGCCCCGCCTTGTCTTCGGCCCGTGCCCGGAGGGGGACGGCCAGCGACGGGGTTCACTTGGGCTGACGCCGGCATCTGAACTGTGACTTAACTGCCGCCACGGCGGAGGAGCCTCTCTGATGGACGATCTGGTCTCGAATCTGCTCCTCACGGCATTGGGTAATGGATCGGCATAGCGGGATCCTTGGCGACTGCCGTGTTCCAGAAACGCACTCATCACCGCGGCCCAGCCCGACCCGACGACAGCCGGCACCCGCTGAGGGGTGCCGGCTGTCGTCGGGTCGGCCTGGGGATGCCGGGCCGCGGGGCTACGAGAGTGCGGTGCGGCTCAGGCCGGATCCGCGGGGGTCGCCACCTCGGGCTGGGGATCCGAGAGGGTCTTCGGGACCGTGTCCTTGAACTGCGGGAGGTTGTTCAGGTAGTCCACCACGGAATCCGTGGACTCCACGTCACCGAACTTGTTGTCGATGTCGTAGAGGTTCCACTGCACGACGCCCGGGACGCGGTCGCCGATGGTCTCCCGGGGGATGATCGGGCGGAAGCCTTTCGCGATCGCGTCCTCGACGGTGTGGCGCACGCACCCTGCCGCGGTCGCACCGGTCACGATCAGGGTGTCGATGCGATTGGAGGTCAGGAAGAGCTCGAGGTTCGTCCCCGGGAAGGCCGAGGCGCGTTTCTTCTCGATCACGACCTCGCCCTCTGCGGGCGCGATGCGGTCGTCGATCTGCGCCCAGTAGGAATCCGCCGGAAGGGTCTCCGTGGGGATCTTTGAGTACCACAGACCCATGTCGTTCGTCCCGGAGGTGGCGTCGCGGTTGCGATACACGTTCGTGGTGTAGAAGACCGGGACGCCCTTGGCGCGCGCGGCCTCGTTGATCCGCTGGACGTTCGGGATGATGGTCTCCATGCCCGGGCAGCTGAACGGGTGGCCCGGACGGGTCCACGCGTTCGCGAGGTCGATGTGGATGACGGCGGGGCGGTTACCGAAGCCGATCCGACGCTTGAAACCTCGCTCGTTGTAGATGTCCGTGCCTGCTTCGAACGCCTCCTCCAGCACTGCTGCAAGACGGGCTTCGATGTCGTTGTGCGTCTCTGTTGTCATGGTTCTCTCCACTCACTCGGCTGTTGCGTTTCTACGATAGCAACGAGGTTGCTGTAATGGAACTCTAGCGCACGTACCGGCATAGCACCAGAGATGCCCTGGCCAGAGTCTGCATGTCCACCGGACCAACTTCTCGACTGGGCGAGCATCGGCCAGCGCGTCCCTCCGGCAGCCCGGCGAGGGTCCGGTGCTGCAGGATCACCTTGAGTCTCCTCGCGTGACAGGAAGAGTCAGGGCAAAGTCCTTGACGCGTTGCTATGGAAGGAAATAGGTTGTTGTGTGACCAACGGTGATCTAGATCATATGTACAAGCACTGCCCCAATGGGCCGGGCTGGAAGTGAAGCACCTCGCGGTCTTGGCGCCATCCCCTGAATGGAGACAACATGGAACTCGATCTTGCAGACAATTCACTGGAGAAGGTGAGCCCGGAGCGCCTGCGGAAGGTGGTAAGGGCATCTTTTGCGGGGACCGTGGTGGAATGGTTTGACTTTGCCATCTACGGCTACATGGCAACTCATATTGCCGCTACTTTCTTCTCGTCCACGGATCCGGTCACGGGCCTGCTGGAGACGTTCGCCGTATTCGCTGTCGCGTTCGCGCTGCGGCCCTTGGGCGGGATCTTCTTCGGACGCCTGGGCGATCGCCTTGGACGCAAAAAGATCCTGGTGCTGACCGTCCTGCTCATGTCCGGGTCTACGGCCGCAATCGGCCTCATCCCAAGCCACGAGACGATCGGCATCTGGGCCGCCGTCCTGCTGGTGCTTGCCCGGTGTTTGCAGGGGTTCTCCGCCGGCGGCGAATACGCGGGCGCCACTATCTACGTCGTCGAGCACAGCCCCGACAAGCACAGGGCCCGTTACTCGTCCGCCATGTCGGCGGCGACGTTCTCCTCGTTCGCCCTCGCCGCCGGGCTCGGAGCGCTGCTCAGCTTCTTCCTGCCGGCCGCGGCCATGGGTGATTGGGGCTGGCGCATCCTCTTTCTGCTGTCCGTGCCGATGGGCCTGATCGCCTTCTACATCCGCGCCAAGCTCCACGAGTCCCCCGAGTTCCAAGCGATGATCGATGATTCCGCCTCCCGGCCCACCCCGTCCTTGGGGACCGTCTTCCGCACCCAGTGGCCCGCGATGCTGCGCCTGGGCGGGTTCGTGATGCTCACGGCCCTCTCCTTCTACATCTACTCCACGTACATGTCGACCTTCCTGATCAAGGTGGTCGGCCTGCCCCAGCACCTCGCGCTGTTCTCGAGTTTGATCTCGCTGACCCTCGCGACGGCGCTGGCCCCCGTCATGGGCCGTTTCTCGGATCGCATAGGGCGCCGCCGCACCATGCAGACCGCCGCCGGTCTCCTGGCGATTCTCACCATTCCGGCGTACATCATCGCCGAGCAGGGAACGTTCGCAACCGCCGTTGCCAGCCAACTGCTCATAGGACTCGGGGCCGTGACCGCTAACGTGGTGACCTCGGTCCTGATGTCGGAAATGTTCTCGACCGACGTGCGCTTCGCGGCATCGGGCACCTGCTACAACATCACCTACGCGGTGTTCGGCGGTACCGCACCCTTCCTGGCAACGTGGCTTGTCGCGGGAACCGGATACTCGCTCGCCCCCGCTATCTACGTCGCAGTGATAGCCGCCGCATCATTCCTCGTCGCCACCTACCTCATACCTGAGACCGCAGGACGGCCTCTGCGCCGGTACCACGACGACCCCGCGCCCGCAGGACATGCGCGCGCCGTGGCCCTGCAAGCGGCGCCTAGGGTCTGATGACCTGCCCGCTGCTCGAACCCGGTGGGGTCCGAACAGCTCACATCAGCAGAAATTTCACGGTTTTTGGCTGCGCCGACGCTGAAGTCCCCGCCGTCTCAGGGATCGGAGCCCGACTGGATCTTCAGTCAGCCAGCGGGACATAGCGGCAGACCTCTTACGTGCGCTTGGCGGCATCGGGCATCTGCTACAACATCACCTACGCCGTGTTCGGCGGCACCGCGCCCTTCCTGGCAACCTGGCTTGTCACCACGACGACCCCGTGCCCGCCGAGCCCGTGCGCAGCGTTGGCTGACCGGACTTGACTCCAGGTATCACAACGCTGGCCGCCCGCCGTTTGGACCCACAGGGTCCGGACGACAGGCCGGCCATCGTTGTTTCAGTCGCGGGCGCCGCCCAGCCGGTTGGTGACCTTCTCCGCGGCCAGCCGGACGGCGTTACCGAGATCCTCGTGCTGGTCCGGTGAGATGCGGCCGCGCGGCGCGGAGAGCGTTATGCACCCGACAGCTCCCCCGCGGTAGTCGCGGACCGGTGCCGAGATGCCGAACTCCTGGGGATCCGTGTAACCGTCGTTGAACGCCAGGCCGCGTGCGCGGACCTCCGCGAGGTGCGCCACGACGTCGCTGCCGAGGCCGGATGCGGCGGACCGGCCGATCTGGTCCGTCTCCAACAGTTGGGACACCGATGCCTCCGGCAGGAACGACAGGAAGATCCGGACGGACGAGCTCTCGTAGCGGTCGTAGCGCGTCCCGATGGGGGCGGAGTGCTTGACGAATTGCGGGCTGGAGACCTGCTCCACGACCACCGCCCCGGTCCCGTTCCACACCGCGAGGGCGCTGGTCTCGCGGGTCTGCAGCGTCAGGGACTCGAGGACGGGCTGCGCCAGGCGGCGCACGTCGAGCTCGGCCAGGAGCGGCCCGGCCAGGCCGATGACGCCGAGGCCCAGGCGGTACCGCCCGCTTTCCGCGTCCCGCTCCACGTATCCCGCCTCGGCCAGACCCGACAGGATCCGCGAAACGGTGCTCTTGTGCAGGTCGACCCGCTGCGCGACCTCGGTGACTCCGAGCGTTGGGGTGCCCGCGCGGAACGCCTCCAGGACCCTGAGTCCGTTGAGCAACGAAGCCGCCGCCCCCTGGGCCGCGTCGTTCCGGTCTTTCGGTGCTGACGGCACGAAATCTCCTCGATGGTGGTGGGGCCGAAGGCCGGCCCCCGCAGCGGGACGCCGTCCGTAAGTAAACACTATCGGAGCCGCACGTGCGGGGGGCCGGGCGGCGCGGCGGCGCGCGGCACCCGGCCCCCGGTGGATCAGCGGTCAGTCCAAACGCACCGTGGCCGGGTCGCGGTGGGGAGCGGCAAGAACCACCAGGCCGGAGACGAGGATGGGGATGCAGCCGACCAGCAGCGCGGTCGTGTTCCAGGTCAGGCCCGAGGCCAGGCTCGCCGTGACCAGGACACCGCCGATAATGGCACCCACCTGGCCCGAGGCGTTGATCAGGCTTCCAGCGGTGGCCCGCGTCGTGGCCGGGAAGCTCTCGCCGTTGAAGAACAGCAGCGCGGAGAAGGGGCCGATGAGGAAGAACAGTCCCAGGCTATAGAGCGCCACTGTCGCCCCGAACGAGGCCACTGGCAGCATCAGCATGCCGGTGAACGACAGCGCGGACAGGATCCAGCCGATGGAGATGGTGTTGCGCCGGCCAATGCGGTCGCCCAACCAGCCGTGGAACAGGTAGCCCAGGAACGAGCTGCCGTTGGAAACGATGAGGATCAGCAGGGCGTTGGTGAAGGGAACGGCGCGACCGGTGTCGGCGGTCAGCAGGGACGTGCCCAGAATGGCGAACACCAGCACCCCGATCCAGTTCATCAGGAACGCGAATCCGATGGTGACGACGGGCCGGAGCGACTCGCCGCGGAACGTGTCCCGGATCGGCGTGCGGATCCCGGTGTGGTCCTCGATGTGGAACTCCTCGGCCAGTTGGGCGGCCTCCTCGTGCCGGCCGGACTGATTGAGCTTGATCACCTCGGTGCGGGCACTGAACTGCGGGCTTTCCTTAAGCCAGCGCGCGGCGAACCCAATGAACAACGCCGGCACGGCCGCCACGATGAAGCAGAGGGCCCATCCGCCGATCGGCAGCAACACCGCGGTCGACGCCGCCGCGAGCACCGAGCCCAGCGGCCAGCCCGACTGGACGAGCGAGTACACCAGTCCCCGCCGGCGCAGCTGAGCGGTCGTCGCGCCGGAGGACGAATACACCTCGTTGAGGTAGACGGCGTTGATGGCCTGCTCGGCGTACCCGAGGCCGGCCAGGGAGCGGATGAGCACCAGGGCCACCAGACCGAGTCCGCCCAGCAGTCCCACGATCCAGCCGACGGTGGCCGTCAGGAGCGACGCGACGGCGGCACCCACTACAGCGAGGATGATGCCCTTGCGGCGGCCGAACCTGTCAACCACGGGGCCGATGCCGAACGCGACAAGGGCTGTGCCGGCGGTGATCCAGGTGTTGAGTCCCGTCGCCCCGGCGTCGCTGAGCCCCAGGTCCGCGGCCATGACCGGCAGCAGGTTGCCGAACAGGACGAAGTCGTAGACCGCGACGGTCCATGCAAAGAAACAGATCCAGCTGGCGATCTTTACGTCGCGGGGCGTGAAGGTGTGAATGGCCGGCCGAACCGGTATGGAGCCTGAGAGAGTCATAGTTGTGTCCTTCGGATGGTGGCAGGAAAAGGTGCCGTCATGGTGGAGGGATGGATCCGCGGAGGGTTCCCGGGCCCCTGCGGAGTGGGTGCCAACCGGCCGTCGCCGGAGCGGGGTTCATGCGTTGCTCCCCTAGAGACAGGGTTACCGGGATAGGAACAGCGTTGTATATCCGGAATGTTACGTTCCAACGCCCTTCTGCGATACCCCCTGCAACCCTTTTTCGCAGAGACAGCCCGTCCGATCACAACGAAATGACGCTTCGGTCCAGTTGTCACATTTAAGATGAATCGAGGATTTAACGTCCGTACCCCTTGCGCATGCGTTGCTGTAGGAGAAATATGGTTGCTGGAAACGCAACCATATTGTGGGTGATGTTGCCCACACCAGCGAAGGAGTAACGCCATGAAGCGAATCGGAGTCGACGTCGGGGGCACATTCACCGACCTTTACTATTCGAACGACGCAACGGGACAGGTGATCGTCGAGAAGGTTCCCTCCACGCCGCACGACTCCTCGGAGGGGGTGCTCAACGGCCTGCGCAAGCTCTGCGCCAAGGCGGGCATCTCGATGGCGGAGGTCGACATGCTGGTGCACGGCACCACCGTCGCCACGAACATCGCCCTGACCCACACCGGCGCATCCGTCGGCATGATCACCACCCACGGCTTCCGCGACATCCTCCACATCGCCCGCCACAAGAAGCCGCACAACTTCTCCCTCCAGCAGGAACTGCCGTGGCAGACCCGCCCGCTGGTCAAGCGCCGCCACCGGCTGACTGTGCACGAGCGGATCACCGCACCGCTCGGCGACGTCCTGGTGCCGCTAGACGAGGATGAGGTCCGCGACCGCGTCCGCCAGCTCAAGGCCGACGGCGTCGAGTCAGTCGCCGTCTGCCTGCTGCACAGCTACCTCAATCCGGCACACGAGCAACGCATCGGCGAGATTGTCAGCGAGGAGTTCCCGGAGGCATACCTGTCCCTCTCCAGCGACGTCGTCCCTCTCTACCGCGAGTTCGAACGCTTTTCCACCACCGCCCTCAATGCCTATGTGGGCCCTAGGGTCTCCCTCTACCTAGACCGCCTGGCCACCGCTGTCGCCTCCATGGGCTACCGCCGCGAGATCCTGTTGATGCAGTCCTCCGGCGGGATGATCGGCGTCGGACAGGCCGCCAAGCGGCCCGTTTCGCTGATGATGTCCGGCCCGGTTGGCGGCCTCATCGGCGGCATCTGGGCCGGAAAGCAGTCCGGCTTCGACAACGTCGTCACCCTCGACATCGGAGGCACGTCCGCGGACATCGGTGTCGCACCCGGCGGCGAGCTGCGCATGCGCCACCTCCTGGACACCAAAGTCGGCGACTACCAGGCCATGGTCCCGATGGTGGACATCGACACCATCGGAGCCGGCGGCGGTTCGATCGCCTACGTCGACGAGGGCGGGGTCTTCCGCACGGGCCCGCAGTCCGCCGGCGCAGTCCCCGGGCCCGCGTGCTACCAGCGCGGCGGAACGGAACCGACCTCGACCGACGCGCAACTGATCCTTGGCCGGATGCGCGCGGACCGCTCCCTCGCGGGCAGCGAGCTGCAGCTCGACCCCGAGCTGGCGCGGAATGCCATGGCAAAAGTCGCCGACAAGCTGAATATGGGTATCGAGGAGGCCGCACTCGGCGCCCTGCAGATCCAGAAGTTCGGCATGAGCCAGGCCATCGAGCAGAACTCGGTGCGCCGCGGCTACGACCCGCGTGACTTCACCCTTGTGGCCGGAGGCGGCGCGGGCGCCCTGTTCGCCTGCGAAATCGCCGAGGAGCTCGAGATTCCTCACGTGCTCATCCCCGCGCACCCGGGCATCCTGGCCGCAACTGGCCTCCTGGCCACCGATGAGAAGTTCGAGTTCGTGGGCACGGCGCGGTTCAGGCTCGCCTCGGCGGACACCTGGCAGCTCCAGACCTCCTACAGCGCCCTCGAGGCGGACGCACTGCAGCAGTTCCAGGCCAACGACATCGCCGAAGATCGGCGCGTTGTGCGTCGCCTGGCCGATGCCCGCTACGAGGGCCAGGGCTACGAGATCCGCTTCGCCGTCCCCGACGGCGAGATCACCCCCGAGTGGCTCGCCGAGACGGAGGCGCTCTTCCACGCCGCGCACGAGGCGGAGTACGGCCACCGTTTCAAGGACAGCGAGGTCGAGCTGGTGAACATCCGCGTGGAGGCCATCGGCAAGGTGGACGAACTCGCCCCGCCAGTCGCCCCGAAGGGCAACGACGACGTTGCCGCCGCCGTCATCGTCCGGCGTCCTGTGGTCTTTAGCAGCGGCGGAAAGCCCACGAGCTTCGACACGGCCTTCTACGACCGCGAGAGGATGGGCGCCGGCATGGCGTTCGAGGGCCCCGCCATTATCGAACAATACGACTCCACCGTCGTGGTGCCGCCGGGCTTCAAGGGACGGATCGACCACGTGGGAAACATGGTCATCGACTGCCCCGCCAAGGACGCCTCGGCCGAGCAGCTCGCCACGCCGATCCTGATGCGCGTCATCGGCGGCGCCCTGTCCTCGGCTGCAAAGGAAATGGCCTCAGTGCTGTTCCGGATGTCCTACTCCTCGATCATCCGCGAATCCGAGGACCTCGGCGCCGGCCTGTTCGACAAGGACGGGAACGTCCTGGCCGAGTCGGACTCCACCCCGATGTTCATGGGCGCCATGCCCAAGATCGTCCGCGGCGTGATGTCAGTGCTCGGCGACGACATCCACGACGGCGACATCATCCTCCACAACGACCCCTACCTCGGGGCCACCCACTCCCCCGACGTCGCGGTCATCACCCCGATCTTCCACGCCGGGGAGCTCGTCGGCTTCGCCGGGGCATCGGGCCAGCTCATCGACAACGGCGGCGCGTTCTCCGGACTCATGGTCGACATCCAGGACGTGCAGTCCGAAGGCACGATCTTCCGTGCCGTGAAGATCCAGGAGAAGGGCGTCCGGCAGGAGGGCCTGCTCAAGCACATCTTCGCCAACACCCGCACACCCACCAGCAACAAGGGCGATATCGAGGCCATGATCGCCGCGTGCGCCCTCGCCACCAGGCGGTACACGGTCCTGATCGAGAAGTACGGACTCGATGCCGTGCGGGACTCCGGTCAGGCGTGGATCGATTACTCCGAGCGCATGCTCCGCCAGGAGATCGCCAAGATCCCGGACGGCGAGTACGGGCCCGAACTGGGCTTCCTGGACGACGACGGGCGGAACTACGGCAAGAAGCTGCCGATCGCGGTGAAGGTCATCGTGAAGGGCGACGAGATCACCTACGACCTCACCGGCTCGAGCGACCAGGTTCCCACGGCCTACAACTGCGCCTTCGAGGGCACCACAGTCTCGGCGTTCACGTTCATCACGCGCATGATCTTCCTCGACGAGGTCGCCTTCCCGGTCTTCGTCCCGCAGAACGAGGGCATGCTCAAGCCGCTCAAGGTCATTGCGCCGGAGGGGACGATCTTCAACCCCACCTACCCGGCCGCGACCTTCTCCCGGTTCTCCCAGGTCCAGCGGGCCGTGGACCTGGCGCTGCGGGCCCTGGCGCCGGTCATGCCGGAGCGCGTCACGGCCGGCAACTCGGCACACATCCACTTCATGTCCTACTCGGGCTGGGACGAGAAGTCGGGCGAGTACTGGGTCTACCTGGAGGTCAACGAGGGCTCCTACGGCGGCCGCGCCACCAGCGACGGTCCGGACTCGGTGGACAACCTGATCGCGAACACGCGCAACAACCCGATCGAGGAGCTCGAGTGGCGGTTCCCGATGCGCACGGACCGCTACGAACTGCGCGAGGAGCCCGCGGCCGCCGGGGAGTTCCGCGGCGGCATCGGGATCGTCCGCGAAAACACGTTCCTGACCGACACGATCATCACCTGCGAAGGGGAGCGCCACGAGTCCGATGTCCCTTGGGGCGCGTTCGGCGGTCACGACGGCCTCAATGCCTCGCTGGTGAAGAACCCGGGCCGGGCCGGCGAGGAACAGTGGCCGTCCAAGGTCACCGGCAAGCAGATCCTGGCCGGGGACTCGATCCAAATCACCGTGCCCAGCAGCGGCGGGTTCGGGGATCCACGCAACCGAGATCCGCAGAAGGTCCTGGAGGACGTCCTCGACGGCTTCACCACCACGGACGCGGCCCGGCGGGACTACGGCGTGGAACTGGTCGAGGTCGACGGCAAACTGCGGGTCCAAGCCGACGTGACCGCCCAACTGCGGGCAGACATGGCCCGGGTGTAGCTGGTCGCGCCTAGCCAAGGAGAAGGCCCCGGTGGCGGGGACGGTCGCGAGACCGGTCCCGCCACCGGGGCCTTTCTCATGCCCGGCCTGCATTCGTGGGAACGCGCGACCCGATGGATGGATGATTCTGGCTTCGTCCACTGGTCTGAGCCGATGGTCGCCCACGGGGCGAACGGCCAGCGGTGTCGGAACAGCCTAGGTCAGTGTCCAGGACCGTTTTGACAGGCCAAACCAGAACCCGTCGATCGCGGTTTTGGCGTGCAGGTCACCGGACCCGTACGCTGCGCCGAGCGCGACATACAGCGGGGCCCAATGTTCGCTGCGAGGGTGCGCCTCGCGGGCTGCCGGGGCCTTGTGCAGGAAGTCCAGGATGGAGTCGATGTCGCCGCGCGCCATTGCTTCGTCCGCCCAGTGATCGAACTCTCGGGAAACCGAGGGCGGGGCACTGTCGGGTCCGCCGGAGGGGTTGAACCAGCGCAGATTGTGCGTGGTGAACCCCGAACCGACGATCAGCGTGCCGCGGTCGCGCAACGGCGCCAGCGACTTGCCCAGATCGAACAGGCCCTGCGGATCAAGAGTTGGCATGGACATTTGCACGACCGGTACATCCGCGTCCGGGAACATTTCCTTGAGCGGCACATAGGCGCCGTGGTCCAAGCCGCGGCTCTCGTCGCGCTCGACATGGTGGCCATGACCGGCCACCAGCTTCTCCACCTCGGTGGCCAGACCGGGAGCCTGAGGAGCGTCGTAGGTTACGTCGTAGTACTTCTGGGGGAAACCGCCGAAGTCATAGACCAGTCCCGGGTTGCGCCCGGTGGCGCTGAGCGTGACCGGGGCGTTTTCCCAGTGCGCGGACACCATGAGGATGTCTTTGGGCTTGTCAAAAGTGCCGGACCATTCGCTGAGTTCGCGGGTCCAAGTGGCGTCGTCAGCCAACGGCGGAGCCCCATGGCTGAGAAAGAGAACCGGAGGGCGGTCGAGGGTCGATGTCATGAAATCAGCCTACCCGGTTTTACTTGAAGGTTCAAGTTTATCATGTGTAACCATAGTGGCCGTCGTTGGGCCGCCGGTAGCCGAGCGCGGAGTGACGGCGGCGAGGGTGGCAGGGTCCCGCAGCTAAGTCCGATTCTTGCTTGTCTAACTCGCCGGCCGCAGCGAGGTGATCATCCGCTTGATATCCCGGTACTCGGCAGTTTCCGCATACTTCATTGCCTTCTCCAGGTACGGCAGGGTTGCGTCTCCGGGCGTCTCATTGTTGGCCGGATCGTAGAACGCCCCGAACATGGCAGCGTTGGGCGGCCATGTGAAGAAGTGGAAAATGGGGCACGCAGAATCCCCCGTGGGTGCCGGGCCGTGCGCGATGCCGTAGGCAGCTCCCGGCGTATTCGCCGGCCCCGGATTCTCGGCGTTGCCGCGGGTCTCGAACACGTACCGTGGCGTCGCACCGTTCTGCGTCAGCGCCGTCATCTCCTGCGAATCCAGGATGGAGTACGGGTAACGCTGGACGCAGGAGGAACCCGTGGCCATGTTGGTGCGAAGAGTAGCCAGTGGCTTCCCGGCCTGGTTTTTAACCTCCGCGAATGCGCCACCACCTTCAGCCAGCTCACCGGCGGGATCCGTGACGCTCCACGCGGCGGGAAAGTCGAACGTCAACTGGCCGTCCGCCGTCGTGTAACTGGTCCAGGCCGCTGACGCCGTGGGGGCGCCAGTAACGTTCGGTGTCCCGCCCGACGAGGGCCCTTGGCTGGGTGGTGCGGCTGTCGTGACTGAGGCGACGGGTCCGCTCGCAGTACCCGATGCCGGCGGCGCCGCCTGCTGACCGCACCCCGAAAGCAACAATGCGAATAGAAATGCCGCGGAAACCACAGCGCCGGACGATATTGATCTGCTCATGTGACTCTCCCTGCGCCGACAATGCTCCCTTAAGTGTCGCGCCCTCCGGAACTGTGGGATCTCAACTGCGGCGATTGGCACCGAACCGTTGCTGGGTATAACAATCCGCCCGCACGTGGTGACCTGGCGGTGGTGTCCAGCTGGTCAGCAGTCCCCTCCGCTGTTGTTGACGTCGATAGTGAGAATGCTGCCGTCGGGTGTCTGATCGCCAAGTATCACGGCCTGAGCAATGAGAGCTAGGAACGGCACCACACCGATGTCTACCTGCATCCACACCCACAAACCCATACTCGCGGGCACCACTATTGACGCCATATATATGACTGCGGAAACAATCCAGAAGACCTTCGTGCGCAAACGCACCGGCTCACGCCTCACAGCTTGGCGCAATCGCAACGGCTTACGCACCCGGGGTGACGCGCGACGCAGCTGACGTCGAGCTAGTTGAGACTTAGACGGCTTGGCCATGCCTGATCCTAACCCGCGTCTTTTAGCCCACTGGCCTGCCCGGGCTGTGTTGACTCCGCGTCGCAACTCTTCGCGGGATTTCACGATGGAACGCGGTGGTGGGGGCAGCAGCCGCGCTGGCCCAGACTCCCCCGCTGCTAACTCCGGCCCACCTCGAGGCCCTGCAGGACGAGGGACTGGATCCGCTGCAACTCGCCGACGTGATCCACGGCAACGCCGCCGGGCGAAGCACACAGCTTCCTTCAGGAATAGACGGTGAAGCCAGCGCCGACGCGGCGTGCCCGGTCTCGTCCGCGTCTCTGGCGCTTGCGTCAGACCTGCCGGCGGAATGACGTGGACGGTTGCGCCCACGTCAATGACCGCCAGTCCTGTGCGGGGTGGATGTGACCGGCAGGTTCGCGGAGGGCCACGTCCGGCAGCGCTGCCCCCTCCTGAACAGTGCGCCGGCGAAGCCTGCGGGAGCCTGACTTGATCCGCGTCATGCGACGCGGTCCAGCAGCCCGGCCCGCGATGGAACACCGTCGAAATACCCGCCTTTGAAGAAGAGCAGCGGCTCGGCCCCGTCCCGCGCACCGAGGGCGCGCACCGCCCCCACGACGATGGTGTGGTCGCCGCCGTCGTATTCCTGGTGCAGTTCGCAGTCCACCCAGGCGAGGGCCTGATCCAGCGCAGGGTTGCCCAGCGGTGAAGCGGAGAACTCGACGCCGGCGAACTTGTCCGTTCCGGAGCGGGCAAACTGGCCGGCAAGGTGCCGGTGCCCGGCAGGCAGGACGTTCACCGTGAAGCTTCCGGCCTTACGCAGCAACGGCCAGGTGCTGGAGCTGCGCGCGGGGCTGAAAGTGACCAGCGCCGGATCCAGGGAGAGAGAAGAGAAAGACTGGCAGGTGAAGCCTGCCGGTCCGTTGTCTGTCGCCGCGGTGATTACGGTCAGTCCAGAAGCAAAGTGGCCCAGGACGTGGCGCAGACGCTGCGGGGTGAGATCAAGGTGTTCGGTCATGTCTTGCCCTTTCAAAGCCGGTAGTCCAAACCAACCACCCGCCAGCACCCCTTTCAACCCGGGGTGAAACGCGCCGACGCGCAACGCAACCTAGCTTCACAGCCCGAAGCAGCAGGTAACGAAACGGTCCCCTCCTTAGCTGGGATCCAAATGCCGCGGCGGCTGATTCGTCGACCTGGCGGCCGAGCTCGGTTTCGCGGAAAAACCGCCGCGGAGCGGCGACGGTTCGGGCCGCCGGCAGTCGGTGATGCCGCTGTTCGAAGTGGCACGTACGAAGACCAAGACCGAGGCGCTTGCGGCGCTCGATGAATGGAAGGCCCGGCATGGGGACCTCGTCGCCGACTACGATCCGTGGGCGGGCAAAGAGTGGCCGGGGCGGCCTGGGTCCTGACACCCCCGGGCCAGATCGCGCAGGTCGTTGCCGACGTCGCGCGAAGTCCTTGACCGCCCCGTCCGTGTCAGCAGGGGTATCGTCCCCTCAGGGGACCGCTAGGAGTACTTCAGGCTCAACATCAGGGCCTTGAGCTGCGCGTACTGCTGGGTGGCCATCCACGATTTCGCTGCTTGGCGGCTCGGGAAGCCCGACACGTGGTTCGGGTAGACCGACTGGTTGAAGATGACCCGGTTCTGCGCGGCGCCGTTTCCCATTTTGAGTAACGCGCATTGCGACGAGACGTCCCCCTCCTCCAGGTTGCGGGGGTTCATGACCGCCATGAAGTACGAGTCATCGCCGCCACTCCTTTCCACAATAAATCCGAACATCGGCGTGGTGCCGTCAACTTCGCGCATTCCGGGGGGCGGGTGCTTTATCGAACACCGTACGGTTCACGGGTCCCGCCGAGCAGCCGATGCCATTGGCGCAGCTTGAGACGCTGAAGAGGTCGGCGCCGGTGCGGTCCGAGACGATCGCTTCAACCGGCTGCCAGGGAGGCCCCTCCTGGCCCGGCCCCCGCTGCGTCCTGACTGACCAGGAACCCGGGTAGGAGAAGGAGATGTGCCCGTCGGGAAATGTGAAGGTTTTCAGAGCTGGCTGGACCGGCGCAGCAGGCGCCGCTGGCGGGGCAGCTGGAGGCGCGGCTGGCGGCGCAGCTGGCGGCGCGGCAGGTGCAACTGGCGGCGCGGCAGGCGCGGCTGGCGGGGCGGGGACTTCAGTGGAAGGCACCTCGGCGCTGGGAGTGACTGTCGGGGTGGCAAGGGCCGTGGGTGAAGATGTCGCAGAGGCGCCCAGACTGGGGGCCGCACTCTGTGCTGTCGCATTCTCCGCCGGCTGGGGTCCACAGGCTGAAAGCATAAGGCTGAGAGTAAGACCGGTCATAGTCACGGCACTACAGAGTCTGAAGCGTTTGTACATCATGTTTCTAATTCCCCCTGAAAGGCGCGTAATAGCGCAGTGCCTGCCCCCTCAAAACCCCTTTTTCGGGACCAGCGGCATTAGTCAAAGACTAGGTGGACATAATTGCTCTGTCAGAGCTTTTTCAGAGGCAGAATCATAACTCCTCTATAACGAATCTGGCACGCCAGAACGGCACACTAGGAGGTGCTGATGCCTTGGTGAGATGAGGCGACCTCCAAGCTCAGTCCATATTCGTGTGCCACGTAGTCCCCAGCCCATCTATCCGGGTCTGCGATTGGTTTTGCAAAGGAACAGACTGGCTCATCAGCTACGAAGTGGCTTTTCAGACCCTGCCCGCGCGAATACTGAGGTCCTGCCGCCAATCTCCGACGACTCCTTGGTGGCCAAGCCGAAGATGCCATCCACCCAATCGCACCTCGTTGTCCGGCGTGCGCCCACGGTCGCGGCTGCGGCATCGGCGGGGCCGACAACTGCGCCGCTGCCAACGCCATGGCCGACTAGCCGTGAGTGCAACGATCCGGCGGTTCCAAAATGGCGAGGTGCCTCCCGAGTCAAGTTTGCCGCACCGTGGCATAGGCATACTCGACCGGCCCCTGCCCCCAGCCCGAGGCGCTCGGCGCTCGGCGCTCGGCGCTCGACAAATGGAGGGCCCGGCATGCCGACGTGCATCCCGCAGACGTACCATCGACGCAATGCTCGGGTCGAGTTCGCTCTGGTACCGGGCGCGGGTGAACCTGCACCACCCCGAGAAAGAGCGCCCGCCACAGGAGATTCCCATTAATGGCAACTGGAGGTGCGACGGACCTGGTAGGCAACTGGTCTGGGGCGGTATTGATGTTAGGTGGCCCGGGCACTGCCGGGTGGTGAGCCCATCGCCCTTGCGCCTGCCTCGGATATGTTTGCAAGGACAGCGCAATGAGGCCCCTCACCGTAATGTTCATACGGCATTCCCTGAGCAGGAATTCTGTGGACGATCGTCTGAGGTGTCGCGTGCGCGATGGGGCCCCTAACGGCACCGCTCGACAACAACGCGAGCCGCCGCGGGAGGGCGTCCGACATACTGGTCCTATGCAGGCGACGACGGTGTTGGTCGAGGGCGAGAGTGACCGGTTGGCGGTCGAGACGCTCGCCCTCCGCCTCGGCCATGACCTAAAAGCCCTGCGGGTGTCGGTCGTACCAATGGGAGGTGCGACCAGCATCGTCCACTTCCTCGACTGCTACGGCCCGAATGGCGCGGGCCACCGGTTGCTCGGCCTGTGTGATGCAGGGGAATCTCGTGGCATTGCCCGCGCGCTCGGCCGGGCCGGTATCGGGTCCGGTTCGCTGGCCGAGCTTGGATTCCATGTCTGTCAGGCCGATCTAGAGGACGAACTCATCCGCTGCCTTGGGATCGATGCCGTACTCAAAGTCATCGCGGCTCAGGGCGAGCTCGCGTCGTTCCGGCTCCTCCAACGCCAGCCGTCACTGCGGGAGCGGCCAATAACGGGGCAGTTGCGCCGGTTCCTCGGAGGACGCAGCGGTAACAAGGTCCGATACGCCCCACTGCTCGTCGACGCATTGCCGGTTGGACAGGCGCCTCCGCCGCTCGCTCGCCTCGTTGCGTCATTCTCACAGTGATCCGCGTCCAGGAATGGTCGCATGCCTTCACCGCGTCCAACAAGGCATGCCGAGCCGCACCTATCGTTGCCGTTCGCCGGGGAACTCGATTCCGAGCTGGTTCCGGATGGCGTCAGCTACGGCCATGGTCCGGATGGACTCGGCGAGCGGCCGCTGCGGGACTTCCAGTTGCCCTGCCGCAATGGCACGGGCGACAGCGGCAGCCTCGTAGTGCAGACCGTCAACTTGCGTTCCGACCGGCTCTTCATAGGCCAGTCGGGTGCCGTCCGGGAAGCGGATGGTGAAGCCGCCAGGCATGTTGAACGGCCCGTCAATGGTCAGGGAGGCCTCCGTGCCCACGATGGTGGCCGAAGTTGGCGTGAAATTGTGCAATTGGGTGTTCATCATGGCCTGGCGTCCGCCGGTAAAGGACATGACAGCGGAAAGCTGGGCGTTGACTCCGGATTCATGCGGTTCGCCGAGCGCCACGAGTCGGTCCGGTTCGCCCAGGACGGACGTGATGAGCGAGAGCGGATAGGTCCCGAGGTCCAGCAACGGGCCGCCTGCCAAGGCCGGGTCGAAGATCCGGTGGCTTCGGTCAAAGTACTCGCCGTATTCAGCGAAGACCGTTGTGAGGTCCCCGAGCATTGCGGAGTCGAGCACCTGACGGATGACGTCGAACTTGGGCAGGAAGAATGTCCACATGGCTTCGGCGGCGAACAGGCCGGCCCCGGCTGCCCGGCTGGCGATGCCTGCCGCCTGTTCGCGATTGATGCCGATTGGCTTTTCAACCAGGACATGCTTGCCGGCATCGAGCGCCAAAAGAGCAGCCTCGTAGTGGACGTTGTGCGGCGTGGACACGTAGATGATGTCGACGTCGGAGGCCGCCAGCTCCTCATAGCTGCCAAAGGCAGCAGGGACGCCGTGTCGACCGGCAAACGCCCCGGAGCGGTCCAGCGAGCGGGATCCGATCGCAGCAATCACCTGCGAGGTGTGCCCCTGCACGGATTCCGTGAAGCGTGCCGCAATCCAGCCGGGACCCATGATCCCCCAGCGGAGTGGGTGTGCATCGCGGGATTCTGGAACCCGATGCTCAGGGAGCGAGCGGTTCCCGGTCATGTCAGTCCGCCTTAAGGTCGTTTTCGATTCTCATGAGAGGAGCAAGCCGTCCCCGATTTGTCCTGACATAATAACAAATCTAATCCGCTCCGTACCAGTCCGTTGGCTGGTTCATCGACCTCGCACGACTGTACCTGTCAGAACACCACCGAAGGACCGAGCCGGTGAAAATGTGAAGGCGGACGAGGTGTTGCATGCCTTGGCGGAGCGCCTGTCGTCTTGCCCTAGACATGAACTTATCTGGGCTGATTCCCTCCGCCTTACTGCTGCGCGATCAGTCGGGCGATATCGGCGTCGTCGTCGCGAATCAGCTCGCCCGACACCTCGACCGTGACCGAGTGGATCGTGCCCGTGAACGTGAACGGCGGCTGGTAGCTCCTGGTTGCCGGGGCGCCAAAATCGTACCCGCAGCTGAGGCCCTCGAGCTCAAAGAAGTGCGGCGTGGTGTATGGGAAGTCTGCGTTCCCGACGAGTCTGCCGTCGATGTAAAGCTGGGCGCGTCCGGGTGTTCCTTGGCCCATCTTGAAGTCAGGCTGACCAGTGGGCTCGAACTCATAGCGAACGGCATGCCGCCCCGGAGATAGCGGTTCGGACGAGGAAACCTCAAACTGTTCGCGTCCGACATAGTTGTACACGTACCGCAAGCGTCCATCTTCCACGAAGAAGGCGTAGCCGCCGGCATCTCCACCCTGCGCTATGAGAACGCCGCTTGAGCCGTCGGTCGGAATCTCGACGTCCGCCTCGATGGAGTGGGGACGGTTGTAGATGGGTGGCGCCGCGAAGGCCGGGACCAACGAGGTGTGCGGGCGATAGACGAAGCGGGTGCGGGGCTTCGATGCCTGCGGACGCTCCGTCGCCAGGCGTGCCTGAAGCGAGCCGTCCAGCGGCAGCACTTTGTATTTCTCGGCCTCCTCCCACCAAAGGGCGATCAGCTCGCGCAGCCGGTCGGGGTGTTCGGCAGCGACGTCGGATGACTCCGTGGGATCCTCGTTGATGTCGTAGAGCTCCCATCCGCTCGAATCGAGCTGCTCTAGGACCTCCGGCGTGATCGGATCACCCAGCCGGCGGCCCATGGCTGCGGCCTCGGTGAAATTCGGCCCCGGCCAGGGACACACCGCCCGCCAACCGTCATCGTAGATCGCCCTGTGACCGAACATCTCGAAGTACTGCGTCGTGTGGCCGGTCGGTGCGTCCGCCGCGTCGAAGGAACTGGCGAAACTGACCCCTTCGATCGGTGCCTGGGTAACTCCACGCACGGCTGCCGGCGGCTCAACGCCAAGGGCATCGAGAACGGTCGGCACCAGGTCGATCGCGTGGGCATACTGGCTGCGGACTTCGCCGCGGGCCGCGATCTTCGCCGGCCAGGCGACGACGAACGGGTCGGTCGCCCCGCCGCGGTACGTCTCGCGCTTCCAGCGGCGAAACGGCGTGTTGCCCGCCCAGGTCCAACCCCACGCGTAGTGGTTGTACGTCCGCGGGCCGCCCAGCTCGTCGATCAAGGCGAGGTTGTCGTCGAAGCTCTCGGGGACCTGATTGAAGAACAGCATCTCGTTGAAGGAGCCCGTCGCGCCTCCTTCGGCCGAGGCGCCATTGTCGGAAATTACCATGACCAGCGTGTTCTCGAGCTCTCCGATCTGCTCGAGAGTGTCCAGGACGCGCCCGAGGTGATGGTCCGCGTGCGAGACGAACCCGGCGTAGACCTCCATCATGCGGGCATACAACCGTCGCTCGTCGTTGCTCAGCGAATCCCACTCCGGGACGTCTGGGTCCCGTGGCGATAGTTCGGCGTCGGCCGGAAACAAGCCAATCTTCTTTTGCTGGTCGAACACGGTTTCGCGGTAGGAGTCCCAACCCTCGTCGAACCTGCCGCGGTACCGGTCGGCCCAGTCCTTCGGCACGTGGTGCGGGGCGTGTCCCGCCCCGGTGGCGTAGTACATAAAGAACGGCTTTTCCGGCGCGTTGGCCTCGCTGTCCAGGATCATCTTGATCGCCTGGTCCGCCAGGTCCTCGCTCAGGTGATAACCGTCCTCGGGCGGCCGCGGCTGGCGTACCGACGCATTGTCCTGGATGAGGTCGGGATACCAGTGGTTGGTCTCGCCGCCAAGGAACCCGTAGTAGCGCTCGAACCCCCGGCCAAGGGGCCTCCGGTGGAACGGTCCGGCCGGGGAGTTGTCCTCCGACGGCGACAGGTGCCACTTGCCCACACAGAACGTGTTGTAGCCGTGGTCGATCAACATCTCGGGCAGCATGCCATTCTCGAACGGCATCCGGCCGTCGTAGCCCGGGAAGCCGGTTGCCAGCTCCATAATGCTGGCGACCCCGTTGGAGTGGTGGTTGCGGCCGGTCAGGATGCACGAGCGGCTCGGTGAACATAACGCGGTTGTGTGCATGTTCGCGTACCGCAGGCCGCTCGCCGCGACGCGGTCGATGTTCGGCGTATCGACCAGTCCACCGAAGCAGGAGAGCTGTCCGTAGCCCACGTCGTCGAGCACGACGAGCAGCACGTTTGGCGCATCTTCCGGTGCCCGTTGCGGAGCGGGCCAGGCCGGCTCCGACTCCTCGACGGTCCGCCCGGTCACGCCGGGGAACGGGTCTTCTGGGTTGTACTCCGTGATGGACATGGGACTCCCCTGGGTGGCTGCTCTACTGGGTCATCATTCACTCTGATCCGGCACGTCAACCTCCGCCTCACCCGCAGAGAATGAATCTGAACGCCGTTGGCGTCGGTTAGGCATTCGCGAGCTTCACCCCACACACGCTTAATGGGATGGTCGTGGTCGCCCTGGGCATTGCCAACGCCTGTCCCTTTGGGCTTAGGACGCAGTCTGGAACGATGCCGCGTTGGCAGGTAGCATCTGCCCAAGCCATGGCGCGCCGCAACCGGGTCCCACCTCCCGGAACAGCGGGCCCATGCGGACGGAAAGGATAACGCCCGGTATGCCTGTCACGACGACGATGTTGGATGTTCCGGCTGGTGAGTTCCTGATGGGATCGGGCGAGTTCTACGACGACGAGAGACCCCCACACCGGGTCCGCGTACCGGCCTTCGAGCTGGATCAGCGTCCCGTGACCAACGCGGAATTCGCTGCGTTTGTTGCGGCAACGGGCTACCTGACTGTGGCCGAGCGGCCGCTGGTCCCGGCCGAATTTCCCGACCTCTCGCCCCGTGACCTGACCCCGGGCGGGTTGGTCTTCACGCCTTCACCCGGGCCGGTGGACCTGGGCGACTGGAGACAGTGGTGGCGCTGGGTCCCGGGCGCGTCCTGGCAGCAGCCGCTGGGCCCCGGATCCTCCATCGAAGGCAGGGAGGACCACCCGGCAGTGCAGGTCTCCTTCGCGGACGCCGGCGCCTATGCGGCCTGGGCCGGCAAACGGCTGCCGGACGAAGCCGAGTGGGAATTTGCGGCCCGGGGCGGACTATCCGACGCGTTCACCTACGCGTGGGGCAACGAGCCCCGCCCGGACGGTGTGCTGATGGCCAACACATGGCAAGGACGTTTCCCGTACCTCAATACCGGCGCGAACGGGTGGAAGGGAACGTCCCCGGTCGGGACGTTCCCCCCGAACGGCTACGGGCTCGTCGACATGATCGGCAACGTGTGGGAATGGACCAGCAGCTACTACTCGACCCGCCACGACACGGTCGCGATAGCGGTAGAAGTAGCAGGGACTCACGACCGGGCAAGCGGGTGCGCATGCACTCCGCACCGGGATAAGGCCGCCGAAAGCGTGGAGCCCGGGTCCGGCATCCCGCGCCGCGTACTCAAGGGAGGCTCGCACCTGTGCGCCCCGGAGTACTGCCTGCGTTACCGCCCGGCGGCGCGCTCCCCGCAGGCCGAGGACACGGCAACCTCGCATATCGGTTTCCGGTGCGCACGTTCCCTGACACCGGATCAGTAATCCAGGGAGTCCCCGCGACGCCCGTAATTTTGGAATCCACCCGGTCCGCCGGCTGGGATGGTCGGACGCGTGTGCGGGACGTACGCAATTGTCAGCAACCGCGTAGGCAACTTCCTGGTGCACGGCAACTGCTCCCTTCACTCATCCATGGCCGATCGGCAGATATGCACATAACAACGGTGGCCGATCCGGTGCCCAGCCCGGCCGCACCGATCGCCAAACCAGCTGCAATCGCCATCAGGAGGTTCTTTGGGTTGACCGCTGCGAGCAGGAGGCCGAGGCCGAGTGCCTTCGCAGCAGTCAGACTGTCAATGGCCTGCATCCACTTCGGAAGGGCCGGTTCTTCATCTCCCCGGGGTCGGCCCCGCCACTCTTTCAGGCCGACCAGCAGGATCAGCACCGCCAGAGCCAACTGAACGACGCCGACAATCGGCTTGGTCTGGTCCGTATCTTCCTTCGGGATCGCCGAGGAGAGCAACGCGAAGACTGAGACGGCCACGAGGATGCCGGCGATCCACCCGACAAGGAAACCGACGCTCGTTCCCCGCGCCGTGGGCGATAACAACATCAGGATGGCAGCGATGATCGGGATGGGGCTGATCGCTATGCCGAGGGTCAGCGGCAGGATCTCACCTATAACTGCGAGCATCGTTTCTCCTACATGGGTCCGTCGCCGAAGGACAATTTTTGGCTCGCCTGACGTGTGTGCGGGTCAGGATGTGGGTGGTAGGCAGCAAGGCACGAGCACGCCACAGCTTAGGCAGTTCCTGCACAACCAATCTGGCACGTCACACGGAGAATCGCATGGGTGACCCGGGGAAGAACGCGGCCACCCTGGACGGGGTCTTCCTTGCGTTGGATGGTAACCGGGTGCCCGCGCCTCCTACTGCCGTGCCATGGCTATGTTCATCCGGTCCTCGGGGGTAATGAGATGATCGTGGCTGTCATCGCCCAGATCGATCTGCACCCATTCGATCTCCCCGGTGAATCTGCTGTCGGCGGCCGCGTAGCGGTCGGACACGGGGGATGCGTGATCGATGCCGATGTCTGCCGTTTCGTCCAGCGAGAACAGGAACGGATGGGTGCGCTCGAGGTGCCCTTCCGCTACCTGGTTGCCGTCCACGAACAGTGTGATTTTCGCGCCTTTGCCCAGTCCGCCGCCGTCGTAGACGGATTCCGCGCGGACCTGGTGGGCCCCAGGGGCCAGCGGCTCCGGGGCCGTGATGTAGGTGGCGTGGAGGCCCAGGAAGTTGTAGCAGTAGCTGAGTTTTCCGTCATCCATGAAGAGCGCCCACCCGCCGCCCGTGCCGCCCTGGACGATGATGACGCCGCGCGGACCGGACTCGGGGATGGAAACGGCGGCCGTGACGGCGTGTGACTTGTTCTTGGTGTTGATGATCGAGTGCTCGTTCAGGCCCGTCATGCCGCGGAAGAGCCGCTGGGAGTTTCCCCTAATAAGCCGCGGCCGTCCGGCGACTTCCGCATCCGCCCGCTCCATGAGGCGGTCGTCGAGCGGCAGCACGTTGTAGCGGACGGCTTCGATGAGCCAAAGCCGCTGCAGCTCGTGGAGGCGGTCCGGCTGCTCCTCTGCGAGGTCGTGTGACTGGGTCCAGTCGGTTTTGGTGTCGTAGAGCTCCCACACATCGTCGTCGAAGGCCGGCGCCTGGCCTTGTTTCCACGGGATGCTGTGGCATGTCACGGCGGTCCAGCCATTGTGGTAGATGCCGCGGTTGCCGCCCATCTCGAAGTACTGGGTGGTGTGCGTGTCGGCGGCGTCGGCGTCGTCGAAGGAATAGCGCATCGACGTGCCCTCGAAGGACTTCTGCGTGACACCGTTGATGGTGTTGGGCTCTGGCAGCCCGACGACCTCCAGCACGCTGGCGGCGATGTCGATCACATGGTGGAACTGGTTGCGGATCTCCCCGCGGGCCTTGATCCCGCCAGGCCAGTGGACAATAGTGCCGTTTCGGGTTCCGCCGAAATGCGAGGCGACCTGCTTGGTCCATTGGTAAGGCGTGTCCATGGCATGCGCCCAGCCAACGGCATAGTGGTTGAAGGACTCGGGGCCACCGAACTTGTCAATATGCTGGATCAGGAATTCCGGAGTCTCCAGGTCGCTGGCCTTGTTGAAGTACGTCATCTCGTTGAAGGTGCCGTTGAGCGAGCCCTCCGCGGAGGCCCCGTTGTCACCGACCATGTAATAGACAAGCGTGTCGTCCAGGATGCCGTCCGCCTCCAGAGAATCGATCAGGCGTCCCACGTGGTGATCGGCATATTCAAGGAACGCCGCGTAAACCTCCATCTGGCGTGCCAGCACGGGCTTGAGCTCCCCCGGCATGTCCTCCCATGCGGGAATTTCAGCGTGCCGGGCCGTCAGGACGGCCTCGGCGGGGATCACCCCAAGCTCCTTCTGGCGCGAGAAGGTTTCCTCCCGGACAGCGTCCCAACCCTGGTCAAAGCGCCCCTTCTGCTTGGCGATCCAGTCCGCCGGCACGTGGTGCGGGGCGTGCGTGGCACCGGGGGCGAAGTACATGAAGAACGGCCGGTCCGGGGCCAGGGACTTCTGCTGCCGCATCCAGATGATGGCCTTGTCTGTCATGTCCGCCATGAAATGGTAGCCCGACTCGGGCGACCCCACCTCGACCGGCGTCGTACCTTCAAAGACGTTCGGATACCACTGGCTGGATTCGCCTCCAATGAAGCCGTAGAAGTGTTCGAACCCCGAGTATGTGGGCCACCGGTCGAAGGGGCCCACCGGACTCGACTCCCAGAACGGGACCTCATGGCATTTACCGAACTGAGCGGTCGAGTAGCCGGCGACCCTGAGGATCTCCGCCAGCGGCACCGCCGTATTGGGGCGCGAGGACGTATAGCCCGGTGCCGCCGTCGCTATGTCGGCCACGCCGCCCATGCCGACCGAGTGGTGGTTCCGTCCCGACAGCAGCGCCGCCCGGGTCGGTGAGCACATCGCCGTTGTGTGGAAGCGGGTGTATCTCAAACCGCCGGCGGCAAGCCGCTCGGCGGTCGGTGTTGCGCAGGGACCGCCGAAAGTACTGGCGGCGCCGAAACCCACATCGTCCAGCAGGACGATGAGCACATTCGGCGCACCGTGCGGCGGCATCGCCGGCTGGATCGGCGCAAAATGCGACTCCGGATCCTTCGCATCGTAGGGCAGGAAACCGCGGTAGCCCCGATCCGGGACAGGCAGGGAAGCGGCAGTTGAACGATGATCTTCCATGACGCTGACTTCCTAGGCTAGGATCAGCCCCCAACTTAAGCCCATCGTAGGCTCGTGCCCTAGGCCTGTCTACGCACCGTATCGGTTCACCAAAGTACTGGCGCGGAACCATTGTTGGCTCTTAATTGACTTTGTCAGTCCGGGCGATAATGGGATGAGTTTCCGCAGCGGATTTCGGGCACCAGGGGGCGGCAGCGGGCGCGGAACGTCAGCTGATCAGTACTCGCCCTTGATCACGAAGTAGGAGCCGCGGATAACGCCTGCCAGCTTTGATTTCTGGCGGGCGAACTTGAAACGTGATGCCAGTTCCTCTGGAATCTCCATGCCTTCGGCCAGTTTGAATCCGACCGCGCGCTTCCCGCCGTCCTCGATGCTGTACATGACGTTGATCGACAGCCCCGACTCGTAGAACACGTAAGCCATCCGCAAACCGTCCACTTCGAAGGCCGTTGCTTCGAGCGGGCGGGAGCCTATGACAATGTCGCGCTCGTCCTTTAGGATGCGGCTCACCCGGTCGCCCACCTCGGGAACCTCGATCGCCGGGCTAACGGTGAAGACGTGGTCGTACTTGTTGCGGTAGTACCGGGCTTCGTTGGCGCGTAACCCAGCAAGCGACTCGGCGACCGGAGACGATTCCAGGCCGACAGTAGAAACGTTCTCGAAGTCAACAACGTACGGCATGCGTCCTCCTGAGCAGATGTGATGGACCAACGATAACGTGACGACATGCTTTCGCCGACGTCCGGGTGACAGGTACTGCCAGGCCACCCCTGGCATCCGCGTTCATAGCGGTCCATGCCTGTCATGCGGAGCAGGAGCCCCCGATTTAGTCCCCGGCTTTGAGGCGCCCTGCTGTGATTGTGGCGAGGTCGTCACGGAACATTTCGGGTTCATTCTCCGTGGGGAGGTCGACAATGTCTTCGGCCGCATCCAGAGATTCGGCCGGGTCTGGTGTCAGGGAGGTGAAGACGGTGGTGAGGTCGTCTTGTTCGGGTCCGTGCTCGGCAATGAGTTCGAGAGTTTTGTGGTTGGCGGCGTCAATGTGAAGGCTGTCGATGAGGACGCGGGCGATCTGGTCCCTGGCGATAACGCCGTCGGCGGGTGATCCGGACTGTCGCCTGTCGCCTTGCAGCGTGACAATCGTCCGCTGTTCGGGTTGGTTGTAGTCGAACCAGCCGGGCCGCACGATCGTGTAGGGGTTGCCGCTCGCCCGGACGAGCCGCTCGCTGCGCAGCTTCCACTGGGCGTAGGCGACGCCTGGTCGTGTGGTGCCGATAGCAGTCATGAGGGAAATACGGGTCCGGCGGCCGGCCAAGGCTTTGAGGACGTTGGCTACGCCGGTGTAGTCGTTGTCCCGCACGTCCCGTTCGCTGGTGGTGGTTCCGTGGGTGAACACGATCGCGTCGACTGCGTCGACAGCCGGGCCGAGAGTATCTGGATGGGTCAGGTCACCAATCACCAGGTCAACCCCGTCGGGAAGAAGGCGGGCGGCGCGGGCCTGGTCGCGCACGAGTGCCCGGACCGCGTAGCCCTGTTTCAGCGCCTCGGCCACGGCGTAGCGGCCGATGCTGCCGGTGGCACCGACGATCAGGACGGTGGAGGGACGGTGGCTCATTTTTTCTCCTTGACTGCGGGCTTTGTCGTTTCACGCTGGGTGGCGGCCCAGCTGGCGAGGACTTTCAGTGCGTCCTCGGAGGGCGTGGCGGGATCTGCTGTGTACACGTTGATGCGCAGTCCCGGGTCTGCTGGGAGTTCCAGCGCTTCAAAGCTCAAGTCCAAGTCACCCACGATCGGGTGGTGGAGCCGTTTGCGGCCGGTGCGGTGGTGCTTGACGTCGTGACGGGCCCACCGCGTGCGGAACTCCTCGCTGCGGGTGGAGAGTTCACCGATCAGGTCCGTGAGGTCCTTGTCGTAGGGATTTTTCCCCGCCGTGGAACGCAAGACTGCGACGACGTCGTCCGCTGCGCGTTCCCAATCGGCGAAGAACTCCCGCGCTTTCGGGTTCAGGAAGGTGAAGCGTGCGCTGTTCGGCGGTGTGGACCCCTCTGCCATCATGTCCAGATACAGGGCACGGCCCAGTTCGTTGGCGGCCAGGACATCTCCGCGGTCGTTGCGGACCCAGGCCGGCGCCGTCGTGATTGCATCGATGACGCGTTGCACGCTCGGCCGCACCGTCTGCGGGCTGCGCTTGCGCCGCACACGGGGGGAGGCGGTGGCGGCGCGGGCAAGGTCAAAAAGGTGGGCCGTTTCGGCGTCGTCGAGCTTCAGGGCACGCCCGAGGGCTTCAAGGACGCTGTCCGAGGCGCCGGAGAGGTTTCCCCGCTCAAGGCGTATGTAGTAATCGATGCTCATCCCGGCGAGCATGGCGACTTCCTCCCGGCGCAGCCCGGTAACCCGCCGGTTGCCGCCATAGACCGGCAGCCCGGCCTCGTCTGGCGTGATCCTTGCGCGGCGGGAGGTCAAGAACTTCCGCACGTCGTCGCTGTGTGTCATGGCTTCCACGCTACGCGCGGTCGAAGGGACGAGGGAGGGACTGGCGTTACCCGGAACGGCAGTGACTCCCGGCCGGTAAGGAATCAAGGTTGCATTGAAAGCATGAAACCTGCACCCGCAACCGCTCCCCACCCGGCGGCGATCCTGGCGATCATCCTGATCAGCTACTTCATGATCCTGCTGGACAACTCGGTCATCTTCACTGCCCTGCCGAGCCTGCAGTCGGACCTGCAGCTGAGCACCGGTGAGCTCTCCTGGGTCCAGGATGCATACACGCTGGTCTTCGGCGGACTTCTGCTCCTCGGCGCCCGGGCAGGAGACCTGCTCGGGCGCCGCCGGGTGTTCGTGTTCGGGCTGGTGGTGTTCTCGATCGCGTCCCTGCTGATCGGGCTGGCCCCGGCGGGCTGGTGGGCGATCGCCGGCCGCGCGGTCCAGGGCATCGGGGCTGCGATCGTCGCGCCCGCCTCACTGTCCCTGCTCACGGCCAGCTTCCCGGAGGGCCGTGAGCGCACCCGGGCCGTCGCTTTGTACGGTGCTACCGCAGGGATTGGAGCCAGCCTTGGCCTGGTCATCGGCGGGGCGCTGGCGCACTGGATCTCCTGGCGGGCCGGCTTCTTCGTCAACGTACCCATCGGCGCCGCGATGATCGCACTCGCGCCGCGGTTCATCCCGGAAACAGGCCGGGCCAGCGGACGCTTCGACGTTTTCGGCGCGCTCAGCGCCACATTGGGTGTCGGCGCGCTCGTGTTCGGGATCATCAACACAGTCGACACCGGGTGGACTTCCCCGGTTACGGTCACAGCCGTCAGCGCCGGCGTCGTGCTCCTGGTCGTGTTCGTACTGATCGAGCGCAGGGCGGCCCAGCCGATCATGCCGCTGCTGCTGTTCGCGAGCCGCCGTCGCACCGGCGCCTACGTTGCCCGCTTCCTGTACCTGGGCGCGATGATCGGATTCTTCTTCTTCACCACCCAGTACCTGCAGGAAGTGCTCGGCTTTGACCCGTTGCAGGCAGGCATCGGATTCCTGCCCATGACTGCCGTGAATTTCGCTGTCGCGATGAGCATCCCGCGTCTCATAAGGCAGATACCGGGCTCGGTTCCACTCGTGGCCGGCATCATGTTCACCCTTGCCGGGATGTTCTGGCTCAGCCGAGTCGGAGTCGACTCCGCATACCTGACCGAGGTGGCTCTGCCCATGATCCTCATAGGCGCCGGTCAAGGCCTCGCGTTTGCGCCGCTGACCTCGTTCGGCATCATCGGCGCCTCCGCCTCCGACGCCGGCGCCGCATCGGGCCTGGTAAACACCTTCCATCAGGTGGGCACCTGCCTCGGGCTTGGCATCGCGGTCGCTGCCGCAGCCACCCTCCCGACCACTGGTTCTGCCGTAGCGCACCTGGCCGCCGAGGTCAGTGTCGCCCTAACTACAGGCAGTGTCCTCCTGCTCCTTGCCTTGGCCGTCACCGCGGCCCTCATTCTGCCCGCAGACTTGGCTGCCCGCCGCACCAGGGCACCCCGGATGGCCGTTCCCGTACCGGAGGCCGAGCGCGTCCGCTGAGCTGCGGGAGAGCCTAGTCCCCAGGTTCTGCAGCCACTAGGACCACTTCTTCTGCGTGCTGAAGTACAAGCTTTCATTCCCTTCGACCCGCGCCTTCAACAACACAAAGGAAAACTCCCATGAAAACACGCATACTCGGCGACGGCCTTGAGACCTCGGCCATCGGCCTCGGCTGCATGGGCCTGAGCTTCGGCCTCGGCCCCGCCACCGACCGGACGGAAGCACTAGCCGTCATACGGTCCGCCGCCGAACGCGGCGTCACCCTTTTCGACACCGCCGAAGGATACGGCCCCTACGTCAACGAGGAACTCGTCGGCGAAGCGCTGCAGCCAATACGCGACGACGTTCTGGTAGCGACCAAGTTCGGGTTCGACATCAACAGGAACGGCGAAACAGTCGGACTCAACAGCCGCCCCGGACACATTCGGGAAGTCGTCGACGCCTCACTGCGCCGGCTGCGCACCGACCACATCGACGTGCTCTACCAGCACCGGGTCGACCCAAACGTTCCAATGGAGGACGTCGCGGGCACCGTGAAGGAACTCGTTACCGAGGGCAAAGTGCGTCACTTCGGACTGTCGGAAGCGAGCGAAACAAGCATCCGCCGGGCCCACGCCGTCCAACCAGTTGCCGTCATCCAGGACCACTACTCGCTGTGGATGCGGGAGCCGGAGACCAGGAAATTCAGGGTTTGTGAGGAGCTCGGGATCGGACTGGTCGCCTGGGGACCTCTCGGGCAGGGATTCCTCACCGGGGGCATCACACGGGAAATGCGGTTTGATAATCCGGATGACCTCCGCGCCGACTTCCCGCGTTTCACCCCGGAGGCGCTCGAGGCGAACTTCGCCCTCGTCGACTTCCTCAAGCAATTCAGCGCCGAAAAGGACGCATCCCCGGCTCAGATCGCACTGGCCTGGCTGCTGGCCCAGAAACCGTGGGTCGTGCCGATCCCCGGTGGCACCCGCATCGCGCACCTGGACGACAACCTCCCCGCAGCCGACCTCGAGCTCACCGCGCACGACCTCCGGCAAATCGACGAAGCCCTCGCCGCCCTCGACCTCGTCGGTGCACCGCTCTCGGCTGACCTTGACGCCGCGATCGACCGCGACCGCTAACCCGGCCGGTCCGGGGGCAACGACCGACGGGCGACACCCCTCGCCGGGCCGCCTCCGCTCGATAGAGGTAATGATGTGCCCTCCCACAACTGCGCACCTCTGAATACCGTGAAAGGCATGGACATGAAACTTACTCTCAACAACGGCATCACGATGCCAGCTCTTGGCCTGGGTGTCTTCCAAAGCGCCCTCGAGCAGACCACGGCCGCGGTCGAGGCCGCTCTGGCAACCGGCTACCGGCATATCGACACGGCGGCCGCGTACGGCAACGAGCGGGAGGTCGGGAAGGGCATCCGCAGCTCGGGCCTGGACCGTTCGGAGGTGTTCATCGAGACCAAGGTCTGGGTCAGTGACTACGGCTACGACCAGACCTTGCACGCCTGGGACAAAGCGACCGGCAAGCTCGGTGTGGACTACCTGGACCTGTTCATCCTGCACCAGCCCGCCCCCGACCGGTTCGAAAAAACCATCGCCGCATACAAGGCGCTGGAGACCCTACTTACTGACGGGCGCGTGCAGGCGATTGGTGTCAGCAACTTCATGCCCCACCACCTGAAGCAACTGCTCGACTCGACCGACGTCGTCCCGGCCGTGAACCAGGTCGAACTGCACCCCTACTTCACCCAGCCCGACGTACAGGCAGCCGACGCCCAGCACGGGATCCTCACCCAGGCCTGGTCACCGATCGGAGGGATCACCTTCTACCCAGGGTGGGGCCAGGACCGCCGGAACGTCATGGAGGACCCGACAATCGCCACCATCGCACGGGCCTACGGCAAGAGTCCCGCGCAGGTCATGCTCCGCTGGCACCTGCAGCAGGGCCGCTCAGCCATCCCGAAATCGACGAACCCGGCACGCATCGCCGAAAACTTCGACGTGTTCAACTTCGAACTCAGTCCTGATGAACTCACCGCCATCGATTCGCTCAACACCGGCAACCGCAACGGTCCGGACCCGGACGAGGCCCGCGAGGAACGCTTCGCCATGGTCATCCCCGAAGCCTAAGACCTCCGAAGCCTAAGACAGAGAGAAGGAGCCATCATGGAATACCGTCCCCTCGGCCGCACCGGTGTGCAGGTCAGTCCCTTGTGCCTGGGTGCGATGATGTTCGGCCCCTGGGGCAACAAGGACACCGCCGATTCCATCCGAATCATCCACCACGCCCTCGACGCCGGCATCAACTTCATCGACACCGCCGATGTCTACTCCGGTGGGGCATCCGAGGAAATCGTCGGCGAGGCACTGGAAGGCCGGCGTGATGACGTGTTCCTTGCCACGAAGTTCTTCATGCCCATGAGCGAAGATCCAAATCAGCGCGGCGGATCCCGCCGCTGGATCATCCGCGAAGTCGAAAACTCCCTCCGCCGGCTGAACACCGACTGCATCGACCTCTACCAGGTCCACCGGCCCAGCCCCGACACCGACGTCGAAGAGACCCTCGGCGCCCTCACCGACCTCGTCCGCCAAGGCAAGGTACGTTACATCGGCTCCTCGTCATACTCCGGAGCCCAGATCGTGGAAGCCCAATGGGCGTCCCGGGACCGCAACCTGGAGCGGTTCGTCACCGAGCAGCCGCCCTACTCGATCCTGGTCCGCGGCATCGAGGAAGACATCCTCCCGACGGTGCAACGCCACGGCATGGGCACCCTCACCTACAGCCCGCTCGGCGGCGGGTGGCTCTCAGGGCGCTGGCGAAAGGACGCAGTGTCCGCACCCACCTCCTCCGCACGACCGAGCGTCCGGTTCGATATGACAAGCGCGGCGAACCAGCGCAAGCTCGACATCGTCGAAGAACTCGCCCAGCTCGCCGAACAAACGGGACTGTCCCTCATCGAGCTGGCCCTCGCGTTCGTGATCAACCACCCCGGCGTTACGTCCGCCATCGTCGGGCCGCGCACCATGGAACAGCTGGAGTCCTATCTGCCCGCCGCGGACGTCAAACTGAGCACCGATGTGCTGGACCGCATCGACCAGCTCGTCGCGCCCGGAGTGACCGTCAACCCTGACGACAACAGCTACGGGGCACATGAACTCACAGCGCAGGCACGACGACGGACACAGCCGTGACCGCCGCGGCCCTGGAAGAGCTCCACAGCGCGTTGTTCGAGGCGATGGTGGCCCGGGACGTGGCAGAGCTGGACGCCATCCTCGCTGACGAATACACCCTTACGCACATGACCGGATATGCGCAGGCCAAGGCGGAATGGCTTGAAGACATCGCAACGGGCCAGATGCAGTACCACCGGATGGAAACCGTCGAGACCACCCTCAGCTCGGAGGGCACCTTGACCGCGCTGACAGCCCGAACACTCACCGACGCCACAATCTGGGGATCCAGGGCCACCTGGCGACTGACGCTGCGCTCCTGGTTCGAACCCCGCGGCCACGAATGGGTCATAACACGCACAGTCGCATCAACCTGGTAGCAACCCGACTATCACAACCCGTCCTTCGGGCGGGAGCAATAGCGCACACAGATCGAAAGGAGACGTCGTGGAGGGCCTGGAAACCGTTGTACTCCTGGGCGTGACCGTGCTCGCGGGTGCGATCCTGGCTCCCAGACTCCGGGTGGCCGCTCCCTTGCTGCTGCTGGTTTTCAGCCTTGTCCTCGGTTTCGTCCCGCAGCTGCGACAAATTGAGCTTCCACCGGAGACAGTGCTGCTGATCTTCCTGCCGGTCATGCTGTTCTGGGAGAGCCTGACCACCTCACTCCGGTCGATCCGGCGGGACCTGCGCGGCATCGTTTTGCTCAGCACTCTGCTGGTGGTTGCCACCGCTCTCGCAGTGGCAGGTGTGGCGAACCTCCTTGGTCTGCCATGGAGTGCCGCACTTATACTCGGCGCGGCCCTGGCTCCTCCGGACGCGACGGCGGTCGCAGCGCTCGGACGGATGCTGCCGCGCCGGAACTTCATGCTGCTCAAGGCCGAGAGTCTGACTAATGACGGTACGGCCCTGGTGCTGTACGCCATCGCCGTGGGTGCGGCACTGGGCGGCAGCTACACCCCGGTCAAGATCGCCGGCCTGTTCGTCCTCTCCTATGTTGGTGGGGCGGTCGCCGGAATCCTGGTCGCAGGCGCGGCCTACCTGCTCTTGGTCCGTGTACGCGACCCGCTCATCATCAACATTGCCCTGCTCATCACCCCGTTCGCTGCTTTCCTGCTCGCCGAAGCGGTTGAAGCGTCGGGCGTGCTGGCCGTTGTTGTCGCCGGGTTGATTATCTCCTTCACCTCCAGCCGGATCAGCACGGCAGCATCGCGTCGCCAGACCGAGTCCGCATGGCCTCTCGGTTCCTACCTTTTAAACGGCGCCTTGTTCGTTCTCGTCGGTCTTCAGGTGCAGGCTGCCGTGCACCAGATCAACCCCCGTGACGTGGGACGGCTTCTGCTGTCCACGGTTGCCGTTTGGCTGGTCCTCATCATCATCCGGTTCGTGTTCCAAACCGTGAGCATCGCCGTCATCCGAATTCTGGACAGGCGCCCCTCCCAACGCCAGCGCCGGATGACCTACCGGGCCCGGGTCGTCAGCTCCATTGCCGGCTTCCGCGGGGCAGTTTCCCTCTCGATCGCGCTGTCCGTGCCATCGGCACTCAATGACGGCAGCCCGCTCCCCGGACGCGAGGACATCATTTTCATCACTGCCGGCGTCATCGTGCTGACCATGCTCGTCCAGGGACCGTTACTGCCTGCGGTAGTCCGCTGGGCCAAGCTTCCCGATGAACCTGAAGATGAAGAACTCCGCCTGGCCGAGCTGGCCATCGCTGAGGAAATCACACTCCGCCAAGCCGTACTCGGCAAGAAACGCGAAGCACTCCTGGGGCTCCGCCTCGCTGGCACGGTCGATGACACCGTCGCCCGGCGACTTCAGACCAGGCTTGATGTCGAAGAACAACGCCCGACCGGCGTCGAAATCATCGACTGAGGGTCTTCGGACCAACCGACCACTTCAGAGTTCAAATCGAAAGAAGGATCATCATGACTGACCAGCCCAAGCAGCTCGGCGGCGGCCGAAAGATGTTCGGCAACTTCGCTCCGAAGCTCGCCGAGCTCACCGACGACGTGCTCTTCGAGGACGTCTGGAACCGGCCCGAACTGAGCGCACGTGATCGCAGCCTCATCACGGTAGCCGTACTCACCGCCGGCGGGAACACCGACCAGCTGGGCTTCCACCTGGGTCGCGCCATAGAGAACGGTGTGACCCAGGAGGAGCTCATCGAAGCCATCACCCACGTCACGCTCTACGCCGGCTGGCCCAAGGGCATGGGTGCGATGGGCGTAGCCAAACAAGTCTTCACCGACACCAAGTAAGGAACATCATGAATATCGAACCCACCGTCCCCACCTCGAAGAACCCGGCGGCCCAGTTCGCCGGCGACGTCTGGCTAGACCCGATCGCCCTGCCCCACGAGTCCGGCCAGACGATGGTCGTCGCGACCGTCCGGTTCGCTCCCGGCGCCCGCACCGCCTGGCACTCCCACGTGCACGGCCAGTACCTGCGCGTCACCCAGGGTGTGGCCCGTTTCGGCGGCCGCGACGGCACCATCATCGAGGTCCACCCCGGACAGACTCTGTACACCCCGCCCGGCGAGGAGCACTGGCACGCCGCGGCTCCGGGCTGCTTCATGGAACACATCGCCATGCTCCAAAACGCCGAGGACCCGTCCAAGACCACCATCTGGGGCGAGCACATCACCGACGACGAATACAACGGCCGCTAACCAGCGGACACCATTGACCAGCCCGGGACGCTCGGGGGTTGCGTTTCTGATTGGCGTGCCGGTTCACTGCTTGGAGACAGCTTTCCGCAAACATCGGCCCACAGGCCATGATGTTGCCGCCCTCCCAACCCGGCGCGCCGCGTCGTCGCGCAAGTCATGCAGTTCCAAGCGCTCGGCCACGAAGTTGTAAGCAGCAACACCGCAATCCGGCCCAGTCCGGAACGAGTACGACCCGGTCCGAAGCCCAGGGTGTGCGCAAGGTGCCACTTCACATTTACCGTTCCAGAGCGCCGCACCCTACGTCGAAGGGATGCGGCGCTTGTTAGTACTGGCAGATCCACCCGCTGCAGCGCCGTCGAACCCCGTACACGACTGAACCCGGCGGGGAGCAGAGGCTTCGCTCACAGCCCGGAACAACCTACCCGCCTGAAGGATATTCACGGCATCTACCTCCCGGAGGCTATTCGACGAAGTCGTCGGCTTAGGCTGTAGCTGTGAGCCAACCGCTGGACGAGGGTCCGTTCTTTCACGGCACGAAAGCCGACCTCCGGGACGGTGACCTCCTTAGGGCAGGCTTCAGGTCGAACTACCGTCCCGAAGTCGTGATGAATCACATCTATTTCACCGCTCTTCCGAACGGTGCGGGACTCGCTGCGGAACTCGCGGCGGGTGACGGCGCCCCGCGCGTCTACGCCGTCGAGCCGACCGGGGCATTCGAGGACGACCCGAACGTGACGGACAAGAAATTCCCCGGCAACCCCACCCGGTCATATCGCAGCAGTGCCCCGCTCAGGGTCGTCGGCGAAGTCACCGATTGGACACGACTGGCGCCCGAGGCGCTACAGGCTTGGAAAGAACGCCTGGCAGCACTCCGTGCGGACGAGCGAGGCGAAATCATCAACTGACGAGGATCACGCTCCTGCAAGAGCATAGAACGTATGCGTACCCCTGAGAGGGCGACCTCACCAGGGATCACCGCCGTCAGCTCGGACTTGGCCCATGACAGAACTACCGTTGCCCTGACGGCCCACGGGGGCTTGTTCGATTGAGTCCCAGCTACCCCCTGGAGCTAATCGGCCCGACTCGGAAGGGCCCGGTTTCTGTGAGCCGGGAGGCGACTGCCCCGAAATACTCGATGCCGGCGTTCCGGATCGAGGGCACCATGACGGGCATCGATTCGATGAAGTCGCGGGCGGCATCGGAGTCGTTGAGCGTCGCGGCGATGGCGGTGCCGTCGATCGTGATGGTGATCGGCGTGGCACCGGCCACCTGCTCTGCGTTGGAGGCATGCGAAGATGCGACCGCCGCGGGCGTTGTGGCCGTGATTGTCGACGAGGGCGATGTGGTCTGCGTCGATGTTGACTCGGAGGAGCAAGCGGCAAGGGCGAGAACCGCGGCCGTTCCGATCAGCAGTGTGATTGCCTTTTTTCATGGTCAGTCCTCCTTCGGTGGTGTCTGGGGCAGGGCTGTCCCTGCCCCAGCGGCTGGTGGGGTCGCGTTGCGGATGGTGTTTCGAAGGGTCGTGGCAATGATGATCGACCCGGCGACGAAGGCGATGGCGGCCAGTGGGATGGTGGCGACGCCGAAGGAGGCGAGGGTGAGGCCTCCGACGGCCGCGCCCGCGGCGATGCCCAGCCCCCAGAGTGCGACAGTTGGTCATGGACTTCCTGTTTCCTGGGAGAGTGCCGCGGGCTTGCGACCGGAAGCGGACGCGGAGAGGGGGCGCGGATCGGGCATCCGCGCCCCCTCGTGCTGGTTAGCTGTCAGCCGGCGTTGGCGCCTGCCTGGGATGCTCGTGCCGCGGTCCAGCAGGCCTCACGGGATGCCCATCCGCGGTTTGGGCCGTGCGCCTAGCTGGCTATAGGTCGTGTCAAGTCCATGGACGGGGGCACGGCAGTGCGCGCCTCGGGGGCGGGGGGCGTTCGTAAGTGGGTGTGGGCGGCTGATGGTTTGTTGGCTGGGCCGGGGGTGGTTCCGGGTCCGCGCCCACGCTGACTTATCCGACCTCGGGCAATTCTCCGGGTCATCTGGCGTCGTTCGGGCTGCGGCCGGGGCGAAGGGCCGGGCGCCAAGCTAGGCGCGGCGTAACGCGTGAGCGTCCGCCATAGCGGAGGCGGCGTCTGGTCCGGCCCTTCGTCGGTTCCAGCGTCTCACCGTCGGCTCGGGTTGTGAAGGGCTGTCGTGCCACCTCCTTCGAGTCCGGAACCGGGGGGCTTTCCCGGCTGGCCTCATGGTGCGCCGCGGCCGGGGACAGCCAGTGCCCGGAAAAGGTGGGGGCGTGTTCACACCCAGCGGGCGGGGTCGTACGCGGCCCCGTCCCGGACCATGGCATACGCGATACGGGTGGCGCGGTGCGCCATCGCGCAGGCGAGGACACCGCCCTTCTTTCCCCGGGCCTTGAGCCCGGCGGCGTAGGCCCGGCTGGGCGGGTCAGCCAACCACAGACCCATGCCGAGATCGATCAGGGCCCGTCGCAGCGCCACGCTGCCTTCCCTGCTGATGCAGCGCCAGATCCGCGGCCAACACACGTCTCGCCACCGCAGCATCGGCGGTCGTCAGCGCGTCGCGGGCGGCCTCGACCAACTGTTCGGCCAGCGGTTGGCGGACCTGGAGGCCGCGGACGGCCGCGAACCGGACGAAGCGGCCCGCCCCCAGCGCCGCGAGCCGCTTCGGGTCGGCGAATTCAGCGGCCACGAGCCTGCCGACCTTGGTGCCAAGGACGTCGGGCAGGGCCAGGGTCAGTCCGGGGAACGCCCGGTCCAGCTGGCCCAGCAGCTGGTTCTTTGTTGCGGTCCGCGCCTGGACCCGGCGGGTCCGGTGCGCGGCCCACGCACCCAGCTCACCGATCACCGCCTCACGGGCAGTGACCGTGATCCCGCGGCCGGCCAGCACCAGCTCCGTGATCGCCTCCAGATCCAGGGCATCGGTCTTGACCCGCCGGCGCCCCTGGACCCTGCGCTGTTCGGCGACATGCGCCGGATTCAACTCGAGCACCTGCCAGCCTGCAGGCCACACAGACGGTCCCAGCAGCGGCCGGTGATAGTGCCCGGCAGCCTCGATCCCGACTTTCACCGGAACATCCGCACCTGCCAGTCTGCTTCTGATCAACGCGAGGACCCCCGCCAGGCCCGGCCCTGTCATCTCAAAGTCCACCGGACCCAACAAGCGGTGCCGGCCCGCATCGGTGACCGACAACGCAACCACCGCCTTGCCGACATCCACAGCCACAACCACAGGAAAATCAGTGGAGACCGCGGCCTGAACAGACATAACGAACACCTCCGAAGGTATCGGGAGGACCCGCGGATCAACCCGCCCGGGGGCCCCCCAAGGGAATCTGATACATCCCGTCCTGACATCTCCGGAGGTGTTTGGGAAGGAGTAACTCAACTCATATCAGCGGGGCGAGATTAGAACGGAGGCCGATTTCGGGTCGTCGCCCTGCATGATCGACACAAAATCAGCGGTCGATTGAGGCCATGTTGGCCTCGTCGTGGCGTTCCCCCGCGGCGGGCCGGAGGGCGTTCAGCCGCTCCAGCTGGTCACCGGTGAGTTCGATGCCGTCGGCCGCGGTGTTCTCCTCCACCCGGGTGACCCGGCGGGTGCCGGGGATCGGGGCAATGTCGTTCCCGCGGGTCAGCAGCCATGCGAGGGCGGTCTGTCCGGGGGTCGCGCCGATCTCGGCGCCGATGGCCTTCACCTCGTCGACGATCGCGAGGTTGCGGCGGAAGTTCTCGCCCGTGAACCGGGGGTTTGTTTTGCGCCAGTCGTCGTCGGAGAAGTCGTCGACAGAGCGGATCTGGCCGGTCAGCAAGCCGTGTCCGAGAGGTGAGTACGGGACGAAGCCGATGCCGAGTTCGCGCAACAGTGGCAGGATCTCCGCCTCCACGTCGCGGGTCCACAGCGAGTACTCCGTCTGCAGCGCCGAGACCGGCTGCACGGCGTGTGCCCGGCGGATGGTCTCCGGAGAGGCTTCGGACAGCCCGAAGTGCAGCACCTTGCCCTCGGCGATCAGGTCCGAGACCGCGCCGGCGGTCTCCTCGATCGGGGTGTCCCGGTCGATCCGGTGCTGGTAGTACAGATCGATGTGGTCGGTGCCGAGGCGCTTGAGCGAGCCCTCGACGGCGGCCTTCACGTTCGCCGCGCTGCTGTCGATCACGCCGGGACCACCGCCGGAATGGGAGACCAAGCCGAATTTCGTGGCGATCTTGACCTGGTCGCGGCGTCCCTTGATGGCCTGGCCGACGATCTCCTCACTCAGGAACGGCCCGTAGATCTCCGCGGTGTCGATGTGGGTGACCCCGAGCTCGAGCGCACGGTGGATTGTGCGAGTCGACTCCGCGTTATCCAGGGCGCCCTCGCTGGTGTACGTACCGGCCATGGTCATGGCTCCGAGTCCGATGCGGGAGACCTCCAGGCCTCCGAGGCGTGCGTTCTTCATGTCGTATTTCCTTTCGGTGTGGTTCTCATGCTTGGGACGTCGGCTGTGGCCGGTTTTTGGACAGGCGCTAGCCATGTGCGTCCCACGGAAGTGTTGTGGGAGTTGCTTGAACTGGTCGGCCGGCGCCGTGGGCTCTGGGACGCGGCCGGCGCCGATAGGGAGGTCAGGCGTCCTCGTGGGCGAGGTTGCTGGAGAGCTCGCGGTGGGTGTCGGCCTGGGCGTGGAGTTCCTTGGACCTGGTCTCGAAGACTCCGACGGCGTCGGCCCCGGCAGCGAAGCGCAGCGGCGGTTCATCCAGCTTGGCCAGTTGGATGAGGGCGTCGGCAAGTTTTGCCGGGTCCCCGCCCTGCAGGCCGTTCATGCCCTTCCAGGCAGTGACCGTCTGGCGGGTGCGCTCGGCGTAGTCCTCGATGGTGGATGCGGCGTAGCTGGTGGATTCCGGGGTGAGGAGCTCGGTTCGGAAGAATCCCGGTTCCACGATCATGGTGCGGATGCCGAACGGGGCGACTTCCGGGGCCAGGGACTCGGCCCAGCCCTCCACGCCGAACTTGGATGCGGCGTAGGCGGTCAGGAACTCCCCGCCGACGATGCCGGCGGTGGAGGAGATAGTGACGACGAGGCCTGAGCGCTGGGCCCGCATGACCGGCAGGACCGCGCGGGTGACGTTCATGGGTCCGAACATGGTGGTTTCGATTTGTCTCCGGAAGTCCTGCGGGGTGATTTCCTCGAAGAAGCCGGCGTAGAAGTTGCCGGCGTTGTTGACAAGCACGTCGATGCGGCCGAAGCGTTCGACGGCGGCCTGCACGGCCGCCTCCGCCGCTGAAGGATCGGTGACGTCGAGCTTGACGGCCAGCAGGTTCTCGCTCGCGCCCACGGCCAGGGTGACCTTTTCCGGGTTGCGTCCGGTGGCGACCACCGCGTGTCCGGCGGCCAGGGCCGCTTTGGCGATGTCGGTGCCCATGCCGCGGCCTGCGCCCGTGATGAACCAGACCTTCTGCTCGGTCCTGGCGTGGTTTTGTTCAGTCATGTTCTGTCTTTCCTGGTTTTGATGTTCCGGGCCGCGCGTGGGAGCGCAGATCCGGGGGAAGATCCGCTGGTGGTGGTTGTTCGAGCGGGGATGCGGCCCAGCTGGCGAGGAATGCCAGCGCATGTTCGGATGCGGAGCCCGGCTCAGCGGTGAAGGTGAACAGGGTCTGACCCTCATCGCCGGGAAAGTGAAGTGTCTCGAACTGCAGCGACAAGTCCCCCGCGACCGGGTGGTGGAAGCTCTTGGTTCCCGTGGTGTGGATCCGTACGTCATGGCCGGCCCACAACGCGGCGAACAGTCCGCTGCGTGTAGTCAGCTCGCCGACGAGCTCGTTCAGCGCCCGGTCGTGCGGGTTCCTGCCCGCTTCCGAGCGCAGCATCGCCACCGTGGTGGCGGCGATTGCTGGCCAATCGGGGTAGAAGTCCCCGGCGCCCGGATCGAGGAAAAGGTAGCGCGCCTGGTTCGGCAGCTGGGCCGGAGTCTCCGGACCAGCAGCTGCTGCCGACTCGAATACTGGCCCGTATAGCGCGCGGCCCAAGAGGTTGGCAGCCAGTACGTCCGAACGTCCGTTCTGCACCATGGCGACCGCTCCGGTCATCCCGTCCAGCAAACGCAATACTCCGGGACGGACCCGGTGCTGTGGTGGCCGGCGCGCCGTACGCCGGGGCGGCGTGTTGACCGTCCTCGCGAGGTCCATCAGATGCGTCCGCTCTGCCTCATCCAGCTGTAGGGCGGAAGCCACAGCGTGGAGCACTGAGTCCGATACGCCGCGGATGCTGCCGCGTTCCAGCCGCGTGTAGTAGTCCGTGCTCACCCCGGCGAGTTGGGCCACTTCCTCACGGCGCAGGCCCGGCACACGGCGCAGCTCGCCATAGTTGGGGATGCCGGCCTGCTCCGGGGTGATCTTCGCGCGCCGCGAGATCAGGAAGTCACGGATTTCTTCTCTTCTTTCCACATCCACCACGCTACGCAGGCTGGACCGACGGTGGCAGTGTCTATCAGACACCCCCACTTGAGGAGGATGCAGGTGTGGACCCTCATAAATTGGATGTCTCCTTTATGAAATGGGGATTATCGACCACCAACCGACACGGTGTTCGTTGCCGAGCTGTGGATATCCGAGAGCGCTCACCGCGCCGCCTTGGCAAAACACCTCACTGCGTTCCGCATGCCGGCCCTCACCGCGACACCATCCGCCCGGACTGGCACTGCGGGAAATCCGATACAGATACTGGAATCCTGGATTCGCGAATACCCCGCCCGCAAACTGTCCCGCTCAGGTTGGACAATCGCGATAGTTGCACTCTGGTCCGCGCAGATCGTTGGCTACGCCCGGAGGTCCACCAATGAACAGGATCTGGCAGCGCTGCGCATGGCGCTCACTCACTGGTCTGGGCGCCCTCGAGGGACTCATCAATGGTGACCACGGCGTGACCGGAAGGAACGGGACGGCCGGGACTGAACGAAGCCCTAGCGGCTGTCCGGGCGGGCGACACTCTGGTCGTCAAGAGAAGGAGCCGGCAGGCCGCAACGGTCACCGAGAAGAATGGGCGCCGTAGGGGCCCACAGCGTTTCATGCCCAGTAGGTGCCCGCAGGGACGGCTTTCGTGCCGTCATGCCCGGCGCCAGAGCGCGGGACGTAGAATTTCGGTATGTCCGCGACACGCGTTGTTGAGATCGAACGGAAGTTTGATGTCGAGGAGGAGGCCCTTCTTCCTTCGCCTCAGGATT